>JAJZTO010000026.1:0-10343 GCA_021848865.1 Myxococcales bacterium | reverse complement strand
CTCGCCGGATCCTGCGCGCTGGCGGCGGCGGCCATGGGCGACCGGGTGGACGTGTTCGTCTTCGGGCCGGCGGTGCCGGCGCTGATCCTGGCCCGGGAGGAGGAGGACCACGCCGGCGCCGCCCTGTTCCGGGCACGCGAGGCCGGGACGGTGCGCCTCCTCGCCTGCTCCGCCAGCGTGGTCGAGGAGAAGGTGGAGCTGGACGCCGCCGAGCGCGCCTTCGACGCGGTGGTGGGCTGGCCGACGGTGATCGAGTGGAGCCGCGGGGTGGTGGAGCGGTACTTCTATTGATCCCCCGCCGGGCGGCGCCCACGGGCCCGGCGCGCCCTCAGGGACAGCAGGTCGTGGCTCCGGAGCAACCCGCCGACAGCATGGCGTTGTACGAGGAGTAGCAGGTGTTCTTGCAGCCGTACCAGCCCTTGGGACAGCAGACGCCGTTCGAGTTGCAGTTGGTCCCGCAGCCGCAGCCGCCCCCGCCGCCGCCCCCGCCGCCGCCGCCGGTGCAGCAGGCCACGCCGTTCACGGTGTTGCTGCAGGTCCCGCCGCTGTTGCAGCTGTAGGGTGCGTCGCACTTCATGCAGTCGCCGTTGCTGCCGCGGCAGGCCTCGCCGCCGCTGCAGTCGTGCTTGAGCGCGCCGCAGCCCGCCAGCACCGCCACCAGGCCGAGCAAAACGATTGCGCCGAACCTCATGTCCGTTCCTCCTGCCGCCGGCCCCGGGGCCCGCGCGCGGGCCCGGTGGCTCTGCGGGCGATTCAATTCACGCGGAAGTTGTCGATCTGGACGCCGCCGCTGGTGTTCTGGCCACCGGTCGCCGAGAACTGGATGGTGAGCCGTCCCGTGTCCGGCAGGGCGGGGAGCGTCACCGTCTCGTTCAGGACCTGCGGCGCGAAGCTCCCGGTGAAGTCCTTGCTCCACAGCGTCACCGTGCCGGTCGAGGTGAAGAGGATCTCGACCCGCAGGGAGGTGCCCGAGGCGGTCGCGTACCCCGAGGCGGCGTAGTCGAAGGTCAGGGTGGTCGAGCGCTGGAAGCTGACGCCGTCCTGGTAGATGGTGCGGCTGCCCGACCAAAAGTTGTTGCTCGTGCCGGAGAAGTACCTCAGGTACTTGAGGCCGTGCGTCGGCATGAAGGCGGTCCCCGTGGCGATGTCGAGGGAGCCGTTGCCCGCGTAACCGTTGGTGTCCATGACCCACGAGCCGCCGACCTCGAAGTCGGGATCCCGCGGCCCCTGGAACGCCAGGCACGACCCGTCGCTCTCGGTCGCCTGCGGGTCGTAGTTCACCGCGGTCGGGTCCATGCAGCCCTTGACGGCGCTCTTGCCGCCGCACCCCGACGCCGCGACCGCGCAGGCGATGGCCGCGAGCGCGAGAATCCCTCGAGTGCCCATGATTCCCTCCACGCGACACGCTCCTGCCGCCCGGACGACTTCACCGTCAGATGAACGGGAGCACGTGGATCCTCCTACGGAATCGAGGCGCTGTCACGTCCCGCGCCCGCTGGACCGGCGGTGTGAGTGCCCGGCTCACCGCGGCGCACATCGCGCCGCGATCGGGCCGGGGTGCGGCGCGCAGGTCGACCCGGGGCTTCGCGGGGGTCAGGCGGTCACCCACTCGCGCAGCACCCGATCCAGCTCCTCCTCGGAGAGCGTGCCCTGGTCGGCCATCTCCTTGATGCGCCGGGTGATGGCCTTCAGCTCCGACTCGCCGAACTTGATGCCCATCTCCCGGGCCCGGTAGGCGATGGCGTGGTGGCCGGTGAGCCGGCTCCCGACGATGAGCTTGCGGGCCATGCCGAAGGCCTCGGGCGGGATGATCTCGTACGACCCGGTGTTGGCGGCCATGGCCTTCAGGTGCATGCCCGCCTTGTGGCTGAAGGCGGTCTCGCCGGTGAGGAAGTTGTTGAAGGGCACCTCGACGCCGCAGATGCGCGCCACCAGCCGCTCCAGCTCGCGGAGCTGGCCCAGCCGGTAGCGGCTCGCCACCTCCTGCGGCGACAGGCTGTACATCCGGGCCACGAAGCCGCCCAGGGCGGTGATGCCCACCCGCTCGCCGATGCCCAGCACCGAGACGTCCACGTGCGTGGCGCCGGCGCTCACCGCCTCGGCGGCGTTGGCGATGGCGCAGCCGGTGTCGTTGTGGGCGTGGAAGCCGATGTCGGTGCGGACCGCCTTCCGGATCTGGCGCACCAGCGCGTAGACCTGCCGCGGCGTGGCGATGCCCACGGTGTCGGCCAGCCCCACCCGGTGCACCCCGAGCCGCTCCGCCGCCTGGTAGACCGCCAGCAGGTCGGCCTCCTCGGAGCGGAAGGAGTCCTCGGCGCTGAAGCGCACCTCCATGCCCGACCGCAGGGCCAGGTCGATGGGCGGCCCCATGGCCTCGATGATCTGCTGGATGCTCTTGCCGTGCGACGCCTGGCGGAGGATGCGGCTGGTGGCGAAGAGCAGCCCGATGCCTCGCACGCCCGAGTCCAGCGCCGCCCGGACGTCGTCCACCACGCAGCGGGCGTGGGTGATGACCTTGGCGCCCGTCCCCAGCTTGACGATGCGCTGGGCGTCGCGCATCGACTGCGGCGACGCCGCCGGGCTGGTCACCTCGATGTACTCGACGCCGAAGGCGTCCAGCGCCCGGGCGATCTCCAGCTTGTCCTCGGTGCGGAAGGAGGCCCGGGCGAACTGCTCGCCCTCGCGGAGCGTGGTGTCGATGAGCCGCCACGCCGGCCGGGGATCGGCGGCGGGGGTCACCACTTGAACTCCGGCCTGGCGGTGAGGTCCAGCACCAGGCCCCCGGAGCCGGGGTCGGTCCGGAAGCCGTACCGCTTGAGGTACTCGGGCTGGTAGTAGCCGGTCTCCAGGGCGGTGGCGCCGCGGGAGCGCAGCCGCCGCACCAGCTCGCGCATCAGCCCGTCGCTGATCCCCTGGCCGCGGGCCTTGCGCGCCACCGCCACCTTCTCCATGTGGACCCGCTCCGGCGAGCGCACCTGGTAGAAGACGCCGCCGATGACCGCGTCCTTGGTGTCGATGGCCAGCAGGAACTCGTGCTCGGCCGAGAAGGAGACCGGCAGCTGCGACTCGTGGAAGATCTGCAGCAGCCGCGCCACCTCCCGCGGGCTCACCGGGCCGCGCACGTAGTAGCGCTCGCCGGCCTCGTCCACCAGCCCCAGCACCGGCTCGGTGACGCGCCGCGTGCCCTGGGGCAGGGAGATGAGGGCCACGTCGTCGCCCGGGGTGAGGTACGGGTAGGTGAGCCGCGCCAGGAACCAGTCCTCGTCCGGCGTGGGCTTCACCGAGAAGCGCAGCGCCGCCACGTGCTCCTCGAGGTCGAGCGCCCCGGGCTTCAGCGCCCGGGCCCGGGCCATGAGCCGGTCCAGCGCCTCGGCCACCTCGGGGCGGGCGTCGGCGAAGACGGTGTGGCGGAAGAAGCGGACGCGGGTGTCGGGCCACTCCTCGACCGTCTCCGCCAGCCGGTAGGTGCCCCAGAGCTCGGCCTCCATCTTGCCGCGCGCGTCCACGGTGGCGTTCGGGTTCACCGCCAGCCAGCGGGCGTAGCGCCGGATGGCGAAGAACACCCGCTGCGGGGTGTAGCCCTCGTTCCGGACGCGGGCCAGGAACTGCTCCACCGCCGCGCCGCGGCTCCCGGTCCGCTCGCGGTCCAGCAGGGCCAGGGCCCGCTCCAGGCCCAGCGCCTCCACCACCGCCGAGAAGAGGACCTCCTCGGTCACCTCGCCCTGCAGCTCGGGCCGACCGTGCTCCACCGGCGCCAGGAAGGCGGAGGCGAACCGGTCCAGCACCTCGCCGAAGCCCTCGCAGGGGCAGCGGTCGGAGATGGAGACCAGCCGCGCGCCGGAGTGGTAGTCGTGCGAGGGGACGATGAAGGCCTCGGGCGACGGGTCGCGCAGCGCCAGCCGCCGCCCGGTGCGGTCCCAGAAGGCGACGTGGGCGGTGAGCGAGGTCCAGGCCAGGAAGGGCCAGAGGTTCTTCAGCCGCTTCTTCTCCCCCTGCCGCTCCAGCCGGGCCACCTGGCGGGCCACGTGCTCGCCGGGGATGAACTCCTCGGTGAAGATGCCGTACTCCGGGTAGTAGCCGCCGAAGGCCTCCACCAGCGGCGGCGGCGCGCCCGAGGCGAGCAGCCAGGTGATCTCCTCGCGGAGCTCCGCCGGGTGCATCGACTCCACCAGGTTCACCGCCACGTCGTGGCTCTCCCGGGCGCGGGTGTGGAGCGAGAGCCGGTAGACCGACTTGCCCAGCCGGGTGCCCAGGTGGCTCACCGAGGCGCCGCCGGGCGGCAGGTCGGCGAGGCTGATGAGGGCGCCGTGGCCGAAGAGGAAGACGCTGGCGCGCACCAGGGTGGTGTCGGCCATGGCGCGCAGGAGCAGCTCGCGGGTGGCGCCCGGGATGCCGTGCTCGAAGGCCACCACCTCCTTCCAGCCGTACTCGATGCCGGTCTCGGGGTCGATGGCGAGCCGGAGGTTCGGGCCGATCCAGTGGGTGAAGCCGCGCCGCAGCCGGTCGTGCTCCTCCGAGGCCCGGGCGGCGATCTCCTGGTCGCCGTGCAGCGAGAGGCGCGCCAGCGGCACCCGCACCGGCGCGTACCAGCGCGGGTGGGCCACCGCGAAGGCGGTGAGCAGCCGCATGGTGCCGACCAGCAGCCGCCGGTCGGAGACGTCGGAGGCGTTCCAGGCGGCGTCGGAGGAGAGGTGGGCCGCCAGCCGCTGGGCCTGGACGTCGGAGAGGCCGCGCTCCCCCAGCACCGCCAGGTCCTCGTCGCGCAGCGCCAGCGGCCCGAGCCGGTCCAGGAAGGCGCGCAGGGTGAGGAGCGTCTGCTCCGGCTCCTCCTCGGGGAGCAGCACCCGCAGGGCCAGCCGGCGGATCTCCTCGTCGGGCGAGTCGGCGGCGCGGCGCAGCAGGGCGCGGCACAGGGCGGCGTGCTCGGAGCGGCCCCCGGCCAGCCCGAGCTGCAGGTGGATCACCGCCCGCCGGGCCTCCGGCCGCTCGGCCCGCAGCACCTCGCCCGCGGCGTGGATGGAGTCGAAGCCCACCTCCTCGCGGTCCACCCGCTCGAGGAGCTGCGGCAGCCGCTCGGGCGCGGGCGGGGTCCAGAGGCGGGCGTCGAGCCGCAGGGTCCCGGCGGCCTTGCGCCGCCGCGACACCAGCGACCGGAAGGCCTCCTCCCCCAGGAACGCGCGCAGCGCCTCGTTGCCGAGCCAGAGCGGGGGCGAGGCCAGCACCGCCCCCAGGTCCACCACCGAGCCGTCGGCCACGTAGGCCAGGTCGCCGATGCGCAGCGCGCCCGGGGCCGAGGGGTCGGTGCCCACCGCCAGCGACGTGCCGCGGGCCAGCAGCCGCCCGTCCTTCAGCACCACCTCGTGCTGGAGGATGCCCATCTCCCGCAGCACCCAGTTCGGGATGCGCAGGAAGCCGCCCTCGACCGAGAGCGCCAGGTGCTTCTGGACGTACATCCGGTCGATGAGATCCTTCCAGTTCTTCTCCACCACCTCGCGCTTGAAGGTGTGCTTGGCGGTGAGCTCGCCGTGCTCCTCGTCGAGGGCGCGCGGCAGCAGCTGGAACGAGACCACCCGCTCGAAGGGGGCGAGGAAGCGGTTGGCGCTGGCCACCAGCGACGAGAGCAGCTCCTGGAGCGCCTCCGGCTCGAGCTCCCGGAGCGAGGGCTGGGCCTGGAAGTTCGGCCAGATGAGCAGGGTGTTGTACTCGCGGTGATCGCCGACCAGGAAGGCCTGGGCCACGGCGTCGAAGTCGCGGAACAGGTTCTCCACCCGCTGCGGGGCGATGGTCTGCCCCATGCGGTTCTTGTAGATCTCCTTCTTCCGGCCGGTGATGCGGTAGTGGCCCTGCTCGTCCACCTGGAAGAGGTCGCCGGTGTGGAACCAGCCGTCGGGCTCGTGGGCCGCCGCCTCCTCGGGCGTGGGCTTGAAGTAGCCCGGCGAGACGTAGGGGCCGCGCAGCATGAGCTCGGCGTCCTCGGCGATGCGGCACTCGATGCCGGGCAGGGGCTTGCCCACCGAGCCGTCCACGTACTCGCCCACCGGGGTCATGAGGATGCCGCCGGTGGCCTCGGTCATGCCGTAGCCGGAGCAGAGCTCCACCCCGGCGCGGTGGAAGGCCCGGAAGACCACCGGGTCGAGGTAGCCGGCCGCCGAGAGGCCGAGCCGCAGCCGCCCGCCGGTGAGGGCCCGGAGGTTGGCGGCCACCTCCTCGGCGTCGTCGGAGGAGGACTCCCGCGCCGCCGCCTCGTGCAGCTCCAGCCACTTCTTGGGCACGCTGATGAAGAGGGTGGGGCGCACCGCCTTGAAGTCCTCGAGCAGCGAGGCCTGGGCGGTGGAGCGGGCGAAGACGTAGGTGGCCCCCCACCACAGCGTCCCGGCCAGCTCGAACCAGCGGCCGAAGGTGTGGTAGAGCGGCAGGTAGCAGAGGAAGGTGTCGCCGTCGCCCACCGAGGGCAGCGCCAGGCCCCGGCAGAGCCGCTTGGAGACGATGTTCAGGTGGTCGAAGCGGATGCCCTTGGGCGTCCCGGTGGTGCCCGAGGTGTACATCACCGTGGCGAGGTCGCGGCTCCGCACCGCCGCCGCCCGCGCCGCCCGCTCGGCGTCGTCGAAGGCGCCGCCGCCCTGGCCCACCATCTGGTCGAGCGAGAGCAGCCCGTGCCGCTCGGCGCAGGGCCGGGAGAAGACCACCACCGACTTCAGCTCCGGGAGGCTGCCCAGCGAGGGGAGCACCTTGGAGGCCTGCTCCTCGTCGGAGCAGAGCAGCACCCGCGCCCCGGAGTGGCGCAGCATCCACACCACCTGCTCCGGCACCGCGTTGGCCGGCAGCGGGAAGCTGACGATGCCGTTGGAGAGGCAGGCCAGGTCGCAGAGGGCCGCCTCCAGCCCGTTCTCGGAGAGGATGGCGACCCGCGGCTCCGGCTCGTCCCGCTGCAGGGCCAGCAGGCCCCGGGCGATGGCGCGGGTGCGCCGGGCCAGGTCGGCCACGGTGAGCTCGCCGGCGTCGCTCCCCAGCACCCGGATGGCCACGGTGCGCGGGTCGGTCTCCTCGCGGGAGCGCAGCAGCTCGCCGAAGGTGTAGTCGGCCCGCTCGATCACCGGCAGCAGCAGCCGGGTCCAGGGCTCCACGTCCCCGGGCCGCATCGCCTCGGTGAAGAAGCGGCGGCGGACCGCGTCGAGCAGCGTGAAGAGGGCGCGGCGGGCGCCGGCGCGGGAGGACTCCTGCTGGGCCCGCCCCACCAGCGTCTCGGTGAGCCGGGCCACCTCGGCGAGGTCCTGGGGCTGGACCGTGGCCAGCGCCTCCCGGGTGGCGTCCACCAGGTCGGCGGCGGGCGCCCCGGCGCGGCTCCAGGCCGCCGCCAGCCCGCCGAAGGGCAATGCCTGCTGAACGATCATGGCGCCGCCGCGCTCCTCCCGCCGGTTCCCGAGGAAAACACATCACCGGGCCGCCATCCAGAAGCGAAAAAGGGCCGTCCGCCCGGGAAGGAGGCGGACGGCCCGTGTGCCGAGGAGCCGGCCGGGGCTACTCGACGCCCTTGCGGCCGCCCTCGGCGGCCCACTTCTCCAGCATCTCGGTGGTCACCGACTTGGGCCGCTCGATGGCGTAGCCCAGGCCGCGGTCCCAGGTGATGTTGGCGAGCACGCCCAGGGCGCGGCCGACGCCGAAGAGGACCGTGTAGAAGTCCCACTCGCGGACGCCGTAGTGCCACTGGATCACGCCCGAGTGCGCGTCCACGTTGGGCCACGGGTTCTTGGTCTTGCCGTGCTTGGTGAGGACGCCCGGGGCCACCTTGTAGATCATGTTGACGAGCTGGAAGAGCGGGTCGTCGGGCAGGTACTTCTTGGCGTACTCGTTCTGGGCGGTGTAGCGCGGGTCGGTCTTGCGGAGCACCGCGTGGCCGTAGCCCGGGATCACCTGGCCGCCGTTCAGCGTGTCCCAGAGGAACTTCTCCAGCTCCGCCTCGGTCGGGACCTTGTTGTTCAGCTTCTTCATCACGCCCTGGATCCAGCCCAGCACCTCCTGGTTGGCCAGGCCGTGGAGCGGGCCGGCCAGGCCGTTCAGGCCGGCGGAGTAGCTGTAGTAGGCGTCGGAGAGGGCCGAGGCCACCAGGTGGGTGGTGTGGGCGGAGACGTTGCCCGACTCGTGGTCCGAGTGCAGGCAGAAGTACATGCGCGCCACCTCGTCGTACGGCGGCGGCACCCCCATCATGTGGGCGAAGTTCCCGCCCCAGTCCAGCTTGGGATCCGGCTGGATGATGGTGTCGCCCTTGTACTTCATCCGGTAGATGTACGCGGCGATGGGCGGCAGCTTCGCCAGCAGGTTCATGGAATCCTCGTACATGGGATCCCACATGTCGGTCTTCTTCAGCCCGCCCTCGCCGTAGCGCCTGGCGAAGATCGAGTCGCGCTGCATCGACAGCACCGCGGTGGAGAGCATCGTCATCGGGTGGCTGTCGCGCGGCATGGCGCGCAGGACGTCGATGACGTACTGCGGGATCTGCGAGCGGGCCTTCCAGTCCTCCACCACCTCGAGGGTCTGGGCCATCGTCGGCACTTCGCCGGTGAGCAGGAAGTAGAAGAAGCCCTCGACGAAGGGCTGCTCCTTGCCGGGCACCTTGGGCAGCGCGGCGAAGGTCTCGGGGATGGTCTTGCCGCGGAAGCGGATGCCTTCCTGCGGATCGAGGTAGGAGATGTCGGTCACCAGGCAGCGGACGTCGCGGGCGCCGCCGATGCACTGGCCGATGTTCACCTTGTCGATGACGATCTCGCCGAGTTCCTTGGTGAGCTTGGTGACGCGAGGCCGGAACGCCTCGATCTTCTCCTTGAGCTTCGCCTTCAGGGTATTGGCCATGATCGCTCCGTGGACGGGCAGGACTGTGATTGGATGCTGAGAGCGCGGGAGAATCGGGTGGCGCAGCTTACATGGGTATCGTTGAAAGTGGCAACGAATGAGTGGGCTAACTCATCGACTTCCGGTGCCGATTTGGGAAATATCTCCCCGGTCGGGGCGGTTACGCGATCCGCGCCCTTTGTCGCAGGCCGATCAGGCCAGCGAGACCCCCCCCGATCGCCCGGATCCGCCTAGCCGCGCCCGCGGTACAGGGCCGTCGCGATCTGGGCGGCGAGCGTTCCGGGGTCGTTCGGCGCGGCCGTCCCGGCGGTGCCGCCCTCCCCGGGGCCGGCCTCCGGGGACTCCGCAGGGACGAAGGACTCCTCCGGAACTGCGGACTCCCTGCGCGCCTTGGGCGAGGCGCCCGAACGGCAGGTCCGGCACCAGGGCTGGTTGCGGATGGCGCCGTCGGCCATCTTCCGCAGGCCGAACTGCGAGAGCGGCCGCATCTTGTGGCACTTCAGGCACATGAGGGTGAGGAAGACCTCGTTGCCGTCGGCGTCGTAGACCGCCGACTTCCGGCGCCGGGGCTTCCGCTTCTCCTCCGGTTGCGCCCGCGCCCGCGCAGGGTCGGCCGCCGGGCGGCGGGCCCGGGCGGGCTCGAGCTCGCCCTGGGCGATCGCAGGGGCAACCATCACCTTCACGGCCATGGAGCGTCTCCTCGGGTCACGTGCGGCCCCGGCGCGAGCGGGCCGGGTGCGGGGCCGTGAACGCTAGCAGCGGGGTCTGACAGGGCGGCGCCGGCGCCGCTCCCCGCCGGCGCTCAGGCCGGGCCGCCGCCGAGGAGCTGCCGGAGCACCTGGGGGAGGATGCCGCCGTGCCGGAAGGTGCGGACCTCGAGCGGCGTGTCGATGCGCAGGGTGAGCGGGACGGCCTCCTCCCGGCCGCCCGCCCGCCGGATCCGGAGCTCGGCCGGCTGGCGCGGCGAGAGCGGGCCGTCGAGCCCGCCGAGGTCGTAGGTCTCGGTGCCGTCGAGCCCCATCGCCTCCGGCGCCGCGCCCTCGGGCAGCTGCAGCGGGAGCACCCCCATGCCCACCAGGTTCGCCCGGTGGATGCGCTCGAAGGAGCGGGCCACCACCGCCCGGACGCCGAGCAGCCGCGTCCCCTTGGCGGCCCAGTCGCGCGAGGAGCCGGTGCCGTACTCCTTGCCCGCCAGGACCAGCAGCGGGACGCCCTCGGCGGCGTAGCGCAGCGAGGCCTGGTGGACCGTCATCCGCTCGCCGGAGGGCTGGTGGACGGTCACGCCCCCCTCGACGCCCGGCACCAGGAGGTTCCGGATGCGGACGTTGGCGAAGGTCCCGCGCACCATGACCTCGTGGTTGCCGCGCCGGGCGCCGTAGCTGTTGAAGTCGGCCGGGGCCACGCCCAGGCCGGTGAGGTAGCGGCCGGCCGGCGAGGCGGGGCGGATGGTGCCGGCCGGGCTGATGTGGTCGGTGGTGATGGAGTCGCCCAGGACC
>JAJZTO010000025.1 GCA_021848865.1 Myxococcales bacterium | reverse complement strand
TCCGATCTGGCGCTCCGTCATGCGCCGGGAGTGTAGCAGGGAGCCCACCGCGGCGGCGCGGCGCGCGCCGGCCACGGCGGCGGGACCGGTGACGCCTCGAGATTGACGGGACCGGGGCCGCTCGCCAGACTCCCTGCGGCGCCCGCGAGGCGCCGCGCGGAGGACGCATGGAGTTCCGCTACTGCCCGAAGTGCGCGGCGCCCCTCGTGGTCGGGCCCGTCGGCGGGAAGGATCGCGAGCAGTGCCGCGGGTGCGGCTTCGTCGCCTTCCACAACCCGGCTCCGGTCGGGCTCGCGGTCATCGAGCACCGCGAGCGCCTGGTCCTGATCCGGCGCGCCCTGGATCCGCTGGCCGGGTACTGGGCGCCTCCGGGGGGCTACGTGGAGCTGGGCGAGTCGGTCCCCGAGGCCGTGGTGCGGGAGGCGCGCGAGGAGTGCGGCCTCGACATCGCGCTCGACGGCCTCGCCGGCGTCCACTCCCATCCCGAGGTGAGGGTCGTGCTCATCACCTTCCACGCCCACTCCACCGGCGGCGAGCCGCTGGCGGGCGACGACGCGACGGGGGTGGGCCTGTTCGCCCGGGGCGAGCTCCCGCTCCAGCCGCCGCCCGCCGCGGGGACCACCACCGACCGCTGGCTCCACGCCGCCATCAGCGAGCTGCTCGCGCCCTGGTCGGGGGCCGCGCCGCGCGGAGCACCAGCTCCAGGCTCCCCCGGAACCACGCGGTGAACCGCCGGGGGGCGGCGGCGACCTCGCCGCGCAGCGCCCCGGGATCGATCCAGCGCCAGTCGGCCGCCTCGTCGGGGGACGGGGCCGGCGTGCCGTCGAACTCGCCGGCGAAGAGGTGGTCGAGCTCGTTCTCCACCAGCGCCGCGCCCACGCGCGCCGTGTAGCGGAAGGTCGCGACCTCCGCCAGGGGGCACTCGAACCCCATCTCCTCGCGGAGCCTGCGGCGCGCGGCGGCCTCCAGCGCCTCGCCCGGCCGCGGGTGGCCGCAGCAGGTGTTCGACCACTGGCCGCCCGAGTGGTACTTCCCGGGCGCCCGGCGCTGCAGCAGGAGCCGCCGGTCCCGGTCGAAGACGAAGATGGAGAAGGCCCGGTGCAGGTGTCCGCGGAGGTGGGCGGTGACCTTCTCCTCCGCGCCCACGATCCGATCCGCCTCGTCCACCAGCACCACGCGCTCCATGGCCTCTCCTCTCGCCCGGGGCCGCCGGTCATTCCCCCGCGCCCGCCGCCCGCAGGACGTCGAGGCGGCGCTCGACCTCCCGGCGGACGGGGACGCCGAGCTGCTCCCGGTAGCGATCGAGGTTCGACGCGGCCTCGGCGGGCCGCGCCCGGCCCCGCGGCAGCCGGGCGGCGAGGCGCGCCAGCAGCAGCTGCTCGACCTGCTCGGCGGCGAGCTCGGCGGACATGGCCCCCTCCCGCACCGGCGCGCACCACGCCGGGGGGACCCCGGGCGGTCCCGGCTTCAGCTTCCGGCGCACCCGGCGCAGGGGCTCCACCGCGTCGCGGCGCCAGGCGGCCACCCCGGCGGCGGCGCGCGCCAGGAACCGCGCGTCGACCGCTCGGCCCCGGCTCTCGAGCCAGCAGCAGAGGAGCAGGAGGTTCACGTCGGCGCCGCAGCGCTCCTGGAGCCAGAGGCAGGCGCGCGCGACGCCGGGCCGGGCGTAGAGCCGCAGCGAGTGGCGCCAGAAGGGGTGGGACGGGAGGGGGCGCGTCACCGGGGACCCGTCGCGGTCTGCAGCAGGGCGCGCTCCGCACCCTCCAGGACCAGGCAGGTGAGCACCCCGGTCCGGTAGGCGCCAGTGTCGATCCCGACCCGGTTCCGCCGCACCTGGACCTCCTCCGCGATGGAGTGGCCGTGGACGATCACCGCGCCGTGATCGTCCTCGGACTCCAGGAACTCGGATCGGATCCACATCTGATCGCCGGCCTGCTGGGCCGCGAGCGCCACCCCCGGGCGGACCCCCGCGTGCACGAAGCGGTAGCCGCCCTCGTCGTGGCTCACCGCCAGCGTCCGGAAGAAGGCCAGGTGCTCGGCGGGCAGGGCGGCGGCGAAGCGCCGGCGGAGGTCCTCCAGGGTGGCGTCGTCGCGCGCCTCCCGGTCCGCGGCCGCCACCCCGTAGTGCGCCAGGGCGTCCAGGCCGTCGTAGTCGAACCAGTGGCGCCCGGCGGGGCCCTCGCCGCCGAGCCAGCGCAGGAGCAGGTCCTCGTGGTTGCCCTTGAGCGCCACCACCTCGAAGCCGTCGGGCCGGTGGCCGCGCACCAGGTCCACCACGCGCCGCGAGTCGAGCCCGCGGCTCACGTAGTCGCCGAGGTAGACGAGCACCCGGCGCCGCGCCGGCCGCCGGCCCGCGTCCTCGCCCACGGCGAGCTGGAGGGCGGCGAGGAGGTCGCAGCGGCCGTGGACGTCGCCGACCGCGTACACCACCGAGCCGGGCGGCGGCCGCGTCTCCGCCCGGGCCGCCGGCGGCAGCTCGGTGCGGCGGAGGGTCATGTGCCCGAGGCCGGCAGCGCCTGCAGCTCGTGCCCGGACCAGCGCCGGAACAGGTCGTGCTCGATGCCGAGCTGGTCCAGGGCCTTCCCGACCGTCTGGCGGACGAGGTCCTGGATGGTCTGGGGGTGGTGGTAGAAGGCCGGCATGGGCGGCAGGATCACCGCCCCGTAGTCGGCGGCGCGGGCCATCAGCTCCAGGTGGCCCTTGTGGAGCGGGGTCTCGCGCACCATCAGCACCAGCTTGCGCTGCTCCTTCAGGGTGACGTCGGCGGCCCGGACCACCAGGTTGTAGGTGAAGGAGTTGGCGATGGCCGAGAGGGTCTTGATGGTGCAGGGCGCGACGATCATGCCCCGGGTCCGGAAGGAGCCGCTGGCCGGCGCCGCCCCCACGTCCCGGTTCGGGTAGACCACCGCCGCCATGCCGCGGACCTCGTCCAGCGAGTACGGGGTCTCGATGCCCAGGTTCATCCCCGCCGCCTCGCTGAGGATGAGGTGGGCCTCCTGGCCCAGGTCGCGGAGCGCGCGCAGCAGCTCCACGCCGTAGATGACGCCGGTGGCGCCGGTGATGGCCACCACCACCGGCAGGTCCGCGTCGCGCCGCAAGGCCGGCCGCGTGCCGCCCCCGGCGCTCATGCCGCCAGCTCCCGGGCGTGCGGATCGCTGCGGGCGGCGACCGGGAAGCCCGCCGCCTCCAGCGCGGCCACCACCCGCCCCAGGTCGCAGGATCGGAACCGGAGGACCACGGTGCTGAGGCCGTGGCCGCCCTCGTCCTCCTGCTGCGCGCCCATGGGGTAGACGGCGTGGAGCACCGCCCCCTCCGCGGTGACGGTGTCGATCACCCGCCCGAGCACGCCCGGCCCCAGCCACAGCGGCGCCAGCGTCACGCCGTGGCGCCGCTCCCACGCCCCCACGGTGTGGGCCGCCAGCTCGAAGATCTCCGTGGCCGAGATCGTCCCCACCACCCGCTCCCCGTCCATGACCAGGAGCTGGGCCACGTGGAGCTCCCTTCCCTTGCGCAGGCAGTGCTCCATCGTGTCGTCGACGCGCACGGTGCCGGGGTTGCGCACCATGACGTCCCGGACCCGCAGGCGGTTCACGAAGAAGGCGTACTCGTCCTGGTTCTGGGTGCGGAGGACGAAGTGCTCGAGCCGCAGGAGGTTGGAGCGGGTCACCAGGCCCCGCGCCCGGCCCCGCTCGTCGACCACCGGGAGGGCCTGGACCCCGTGCTCGTCCAGCAGCCGGCGGGCCTCGGAGACCAGCGTCTCTCCGGTGACGGTCACCGGGTTGTGCTGCATCCAGTTGCCGACGATCATGACCTGCCTCCTGGCGACGCCGCCTCAGCCCACCGCCTGGGCCCGCTCCCCGCGGAACAGGCGGACCAGCTCCTCCACCGCCACGCGGGCGAACTCGGGCGTGTAGAGGTGGAGATCGACCTCGCGGAGGCGCGAGCGATCGTCCAGCTTCTCGCGGAGCCGGGCCACGAAGGCGGCGTCGGCCGCCGGGTCGTGGATGGGCCGCCCCTCCTTGTCGAGGGAGGACCATCCCCGCAGCGGGACCAGGAAGGTCCACGGGCCGCGGGCGCCGTTCAGCCGCTCGGCGATGACCTCCGCGGCCCGCCGGAGCTCCTCCGCGGTGGTGCGCACCTGGACGCGCACCGCGTCCTGCACGTACTGGACCCGGCCCTTGGTCCGCTCCAGCATGTCGGCCCTGCCGCCGTAGGAGAGGATGTCGAGCCCGCAGGGCGCGAGCACCATGGGGATGCCGGTGCGGACCGCCGCCAGCAGCCGCTCGGGTCCCGGGTCCCGGTTGCCCTGGTACAGGTTCTCGATCACCCCGCCGATGCAGAGGTCGAGCACCGCCTGGAAGGCGCCGGCCCGGATCATGTCCTCCATGGCCCGGTCGCCCTTGCCCTGGGCGTGGCAGACGATGGGGGTGAAGCCGGCCTCCTCCAGCATGGGCAGGGCGCTCTGCACCGCCATCTCGCCGAACCCGAAGGAGGACACGGCGACGCAGGGCCGGTCGAAGGCGAAGCGGGTCCCCCGAGTCATCTCCACCATGCCGCAGACGGCGCCCACCGCGTTCACGATCTGCGCCTCGAGCAGCGGGTTCATCTTCACGATGTCGAGCACCGTGTGGTGCATGGTGATGTCGTGGGTGCCCACGTACTTGTCGATGTAGGCGGGGTGGGCGGCCATGGGCGAGGCCATGACCTTGGGCATGCCGAAGGGCAGCCGCTTCATGATCGAGGTGGCCACCAGGGTGGCGGTGCCGCCGCCGATGCCGATGACGCCGTGCACCCGGCCCTGCGCCACCAGCTCCTCCAGGATGGCGCCGGCGCCGGCGATCTGGTTCCGGGTGGCGGTGTCGCGGTCGGAGCGGTACTTCTCCCGCACCACCTCGATGGGCAGGCCGCCGCGCGCCGCCACCTCCTCGGTGGTGACGTCCCCGGGGAAGGGCGGCGGCTCCTCCATGCTGAAGTCGACGAGGATGGGCTCGTGCCCCCGCCCGGCGATGAGGTCCTTCACGAAGACGATGTCCCCGCCCCGGGTGTCCAGGTTGCAGATGATGGCGATGCCCTTCTTGCCCATGCCGCCCACCTCTCCGTGCCGGGGCCCGCCTACGCCTTCTTCCGGACCTCCGGCCTGGTGAGCCGGTCGATCATCCCGGCCACCGGGCTGGCGCCGCCGAAGCCGTACTCGCTCCACCGGCTCGAGACCTTCTGCAGCATGGCCCGGTCCATGAAGATCTCGCTGGGCTTGTTCTCCCACTCGAACGGGGTGCAGGCGTCGAGGATGATGCGGCTGGTGACGTGCCGGGCGTCGATGGGCAGGCCGGGGTCGAGCGGGGTGGAGCGGCCGCGGTTGATGATCTGCGCCGAGCGCTTGGGGTCGAAGCGGGTGGCGAGCGCCCACCAGACCCGGTCCCAGTCGTCGGCCTGGATGTCGTGGTCGACGACGATCACGCCCTTCACGCCGTAGTGGCCGGTGGTGCTGGCGATGACGGCGTCGCCGACGTGGTTGGGGTGGCCCGGGTACATCTGCTTCACCGAGACCACCGCCCAGAACCGGCCGCAGGCCTCGGGCGGGATGTAGACGCTCTGGATGCCGGGCACCTTCATGGTCTCGAGGTCGTGCCAGAGCGTGGCGGTGCGGTTCAGCGACTGGATCATGTGGATGTCGTTGATGGGCTTGCCCACGGTGGTGGCCCACATCACCGGCTGGTTGCGGTGCAGGATGCGCTTGATGCGCAGCACCGGCTTGGGGAAGTCCTTGCCCTTGTTGCCCGAGTAGTAGCCGGTGTACTCGCCGAAGGGCCCCTCCTCCATGAGCTCGTTGGGATCGATGAAGCCCTCGGCGATGATCTCGGCGTTGGCCGGCAGGGTGAGGCCGGTGAGCTCCGACTTGAAGACCGGGATGGGGCGCCCGCGCAGCGAGCCGGCGATGTCGTACTCGTCCACCTGGGCGCTCACCAGCGTGGAGGCCGCCAGGAAGAGCACCGGATCGGTGCCCACCACGTAGGCGGCCGGCATCAGCTCGCCGCGGGCCTGGTACTTCTTCATGTGCATGTCGCCGTGCTTGCCCTTGATGATCTGCGACCCGAGGACGTCCTTGCCGAGGACCTGGGCGCGGTAGGTGCCGCAGTTCGTCCAGCCGGTGTCCGGGTCCGCCGTCACCAGGAAGCCGGAGGTGACGAAGAAGCGGCCGCCGTCGTCCGGGTAGAACCAGGGCGAGGGGAACATGTTGATGTCCACGGCGTCGCCGGTGAGGACGTTCTCCATCACCTTGGGCTTGGCGGTGAACTCGGGCTTGATGAGCTTCTTGGTGGTGAGCTCCATCCACCCCTTGGAGAGCTGGCTCATGGAGAGCCCGGGCTCCATGCCCAGGGCGATGGCCAGCCGCTGCGGGGTGGTGAAGGCGCTGGTGAACACCGGGATGCGGTAGCCCTTCACGTTCTCGTAGAGCAGGGCCGGGCCCTTCTGCTCCTCGTTCACCTTGGAGACGTGGCAGAGCTCGAACTTCCAGTCGACCTCGGTCTTCACCCGGTGGAGCTGGCCATGGTCCTCCAGCGCGGCGATGTAGCTGCGGAGGTCGTCGATGGTGTGGCCCTGCCTGGTCACGTCGTCCATGGTGTCTCCCTGTGGATTGCCCGCCGGCGCCGGGCCGCCGGCGGCTTCGCGTCAGCTCAGCCGCTTGCCCGCCAGCATGTTGGTGAGGATGTAGTCCATGGCCGTCCCGGGAAGGCTGGTGGCGGCCGGCTGCCTGGCGCTCCAGACCGTCTCCGGGCGGGCCTGCAGGATGAAGATGTTGCCGCCGGCGGCGAGGTCCTTGTCCACCGCCCACTCGATGTCCATGGGGCGGCCGTAGTGCTGCTCGATGCGCTTGCCCATCCAGGCGAGCTGGGTGATCTCGTCGTCGAGGAGGGACTGGATCCGCTGGCGCTCCAGCGGGACCTCGGTGGCGCGCGAGGTCTGGGTGCGGGAGTCGACCGTGTAGCAGATCTCCTTCTGGGAGATGGTCCGGTCGATGATGTCCAGCGTGACCTTGTTCACCACGAAGTGGTCCGGCGTCACCTCGCCCGACACCACCGACTCCCCGAAGCCGAAGCTGGCGTCGATGACGATCACCGAGCGGTCGCCGTTGGCGGGGTGCAGGGTGAACATCACCCCGGCGGTGTACGCCTTGGCCATCTTCTGCACGCCGACGCTGATGGCCAGGCGGTCGTCGCCCACGCCGCGGCGGGCCCGGTAGGCGAGGGCCCGGTCGGCGTAGAGGCTGGAGATGCAGCGCCGCATGTGGTGCAGCACCTCGTCGACGCCGCGGATCCACAGGAAGGTGTCCTGCTGCCCGGCGAAGCTGGCGTCCGGGAGGTCCTCGGCGGTGGCGCTGGAGCGGACCGCCACCGGGACCGCCGGCATGCAGCAGCGCACCGCCAGCTTGCGGTAGCGCTCCGCCACCAGGTCCTCCAGCTCGGCGGAGAAGGGCTGCTCCTCGATGCGGGCGCGGATGGAGGCGCTGGCCTTCCCCAGCGCCTCCAGGTCGTCGGTGTCGAGGCGCTCCAGCATGGCGGCGATCTCGCGGCCGATCCCGGCCTCGGCGATGAAGCGCCGGTACCCCTCGGTGGTGAGCGCGAACCCGGGCGGCACCCGCACGCCGGCGTTGATGAGCTCGCCCAGCGAGGAGCACTTGCCGCCGACCAGGGGCACCGAGTCCTTCCGGCACTCCTCCAGCCAGCAGACCAGGGGCGCGCCGAGGCTCACGTGGCCCGCCTCCCCCCGCCGGCCGCGGCGCGCAGGGGCGGCGCCTCCGGGGCCGCCGCCGCCTCGTCCACGATGGCGATGACGCCGGTGGAGCCGTCGACGCGGAGCTGCATGCCCGTCCGGATGATCTTGGTGGCGTGGCCGGTGCCGACCACCGCGGGCAGCCCGTACTCGCGGCAGACGATGGCGGCGTGGCTCATCACCCCGCCCACGTCGGTGACGCAGGCCTTGATCTTGGCGAAGGCCGGGGCCCAGGACGGCGAGGTGGTGGGGGCCACCAGGATCTCCCCCTCCTGGAGCTGCGAGACCTCGGCGACGGTCTTGCAGACGCGGGCCCGGCCCTCCACGACGCCCGGGCTCCCGGCGAAGCCCTTCAGCTCGCTGGTGCGCGCCCCCTCCTTCGCCCCCTGGACCGCGGCCCAGTCGGCGAGCGACTTGTTGGTCACGCCCCAGAGCACGATGGTGAAGGGCTCCTGGATCACCTCGGGGGCGGTGCCGATGGCGGGGGGCGCGCTCCACTCCTTGAACTTCTGCATCACCCCCTTGCGCCAGGCGATCTCCCTGGGCCAGGTCTGCGTGCCGCGCGGGGTCACGCCGGTGGCCCAGGCGGTGACCACGTCCCAGAGCGCCGACTTGATCTCGTCGCGGCGGAGCAGCCAGACGTCCTCGACGTCGGCGATCACGCCGTGCTCCTTCAGGATGGCGCCGACCTCGCGGACCTTGTTCCAGAAGAGCGAGTGGAACCAGTGCTCCACGTAGAACAGGTGGTTCTCCACGTAGGGGAACACCGTCTTGGCCGTGCCGAGGAGCTCGTCGAACTGCTTCCGGGTGGCGTCGTCGGGGAGCAGCCCGCGGTACTCCGCGGTGATGCGGTCCCGCTCGGCGCGCACCTTCTGGGTGGGGCGCTCGATGGAGGCGCCCTGCTTGATCTTGCCGATGTAGGTGCGGATGCCGGTGAGCGGCACGCTCATCTGGTCGTTCCAGGAGCGGTCGTGGTGGAACCAGCCGGTGCCGGTGGAAACGTTGAACCAGGGCTGGCGCGAGGTCTCCAGGGCGTCGAGCCAGGCCCTGGCCCTGGGCTCCTTGCGCAGCGCGGCCTCGAGCGAGGCCCAGTCGGCGTCGCCGGCGAAGAGACCGTCGATCTTCGACTCGACCGCGAGACGGGCCAGCTTCTTCAGCTCCTCGTCGGGCCGGTACATGATCACGTCGATGCCCGAGATCATCTGCGTCACCCGCTGGGTGGGCATGCTCGGGAACTGCTTCTGCATGAAGTCCAGGAAGAAGACGTAGGCGGCGTACCCGAGGTTCAGGAACTCGAAGTGGTACTGCCAGCACTTGAGGCCCAGGTTGATCAGGTCGTCGTAGTTCTTGAGCAGGTGGTAGCCCTGCGACTCCCCGATGGCGTCGGTCACCACCCGGAGGTCCTCCATCTCCGCCAGCGTCGGGATCCTCAGGGCCTCGAGCTCGCGGATGGTGGCCTCCATCTTCACCTTCCACCGGGCCTCGAGCGCGTCCCAGTTCTTGAAGTAGAAGCCGGCGCGCTCCATGAAGTGCGGGACGCGCTTGCCGATCTCCTCGGGGTCCTTCACCGGCACCGGCGAGATGTAGACGTAGCCGTTGATGACCCGGTGATCGACGCCGCGCACCGGCGGGACCATGAAGATGCGGTTGTTGTACTGCGAGAGCGCGAGGTACCAGGCCTCGTCCCAGATGGTGTCGAACGGGTAGAGCGGCTCGGGGTAGTGCAGCCCGTCGTTGAACCAGAAGGTCTCCTTCTCGTACCGGGCGCGGACCGGGTCGTCGGTGACGAACTGGTACTGGTACGGATACATCCGCTCCCAGCCCTCGGTACCGGGAATGGCCTGGGCCTTCACCTCGTGCGGGTCGGGGAACTTCATCGATCGAGCCTCCTGTCCGGGCCGGGTTCCTTGGCGAAGCGGCGAAGCCAGCCCGTCGTGCAGCGGCCGTGCCGCCAGCTCCGCCCTCCGGCCCGGCGGACACGGAGCGTCCGGAGAATTCGGATTTTTCCGCCCTCCGCGTGCGCGCTTCCGCAGGGCCCGCCCGGTCGGGTCCGGACCCGCTCCGAGCCGACGCCCGCGCTCGGCCGTGGATCATTTCGTGAGATCTCCCGCCACCGGGTGCGGCGAGTTGATCATTTGGTCATCCGCCCGATCGAGCCGTGGGCGAGCGGTCGGGGGAATGCCCGTGCCTCCGAGGGGTTATGGCCATGCGCCCAGGTTGACGGAAGCCGGCGAAGGTTCCAGGCTGCGGATCGGCGTCCCCCGGGAGAGTGCGGCGATGACGAAGGTGCGGAGCATCCGGCGCAGCGGCGGCGACGCGCCCGGCGACGACCTCCGGTCCCACCTGCACTTCTCCGAGACCGGCCAGATCTGGCTCCACGAGCACCAGATGCTGCTGGTGCACGCCGAGGCCCAGGCCTCGCTGCGGCGGGAGCTCATCGACACCCTCGGCATGAGCCGGGCCCAGGGGCTCTTCACGCGCATGGGCTACGCCTCGGGCGTGCGCGACGCCGAGCTGGGACGCCGGCGCGCCCAGGAGACGAACGACCTCGACGCCTTCATGACCGGCCCGCGCCTGCACACGCTGGAGGGCATGGTCCACGTCACCCGCGTGAAGCTCGAGCTGGACCGCGCCGTCGGGACCTTCTACGGCGAGTTCTTCTGGGAGTCCTCCTGGGAGGGCCAGTGGCACCGCCACTTCTACGGCACCCACGCCGAGCCGGTGTGCTGGACCCAGATCGGCTACGTCTCCGGCTACGCCTCGGCCTTCATGGGCCGGCCGGTGCTCTTCAAGGAGGTGGAGTGCAGCGGCAGCGGCGACGCCCGGTGCCGCATCGTCGGCAAGCCGGTGGAGGAGTGGCCCGAGGAGGACGCGGCCCAGTACGCCGCCATCTTCACGCGCGAGCCCATCGCCGATCAGCTCCTCGACCTCCAGACCCAGGTGGTCGAGCTGCGGGCCACCATCGGCGAGAAGGAGAAGCTGCCCTCGGACATGGTCGGGAGCTCCTCCGGCTTCCGCGCCGCCTACGAGCTGCTGCAGCAGGCCGCCGGGAGCCAGATCGCGGTGCTGCTCCAGGGCGAGACCGGCGTGGGCAAGGAGCTCTTCGCCCGGACGCTCCACGAGAAGGGACCCCGGCGCGGCGAGCCCTTCGTCGCCGTCAACTGCGCCGCCATCCCGCTGGAGCTGATGGAGGCGGAGCTCTTCGGCGTGGAGAAGGGGGCCTACACCGGCGCCCTCTCCTCCCGGCCGGGGCGCTTCGAGCGGGCCCACGGCGGCACCCTCTTCCTCGACGAGATCGGCGACCTGCCGCTGCCGGCGCAGGCCAAGCTGCTGCGGGTGCTGCAGGAGGGGGAGCTGGAGCGGCTCGGGGACCAGCGCACCCGGAAGGTGAACGTCCGGCTGGTGGCCGCCACCAACGTCGAGCTGTCGGAGCGGGTGAAGGAGGGGCGGTTCCGCTCCGACCTCTTCTACCGGCTGAACGGCTACCCCATCCGCATCCCGCCGCTGCGCGAGCGCAAGGAGGACGTGGCGCTGCTCGCCAAGGCCTTCCTGGCGAAGTACGCCGCCACCAACGGCAAGAAGCTCCGGGGCTTCACCGACAAGGCCAAGCGCACGCTCCTCGCCTACGCCTGGCCCGGCAACGTCCGCGAGCTGCAGAACATCATCGAGCGCGGCGTGATCCTGGCGCCGAGCGGCGGCCGCATCGAGGTGAACCACCTCTTCTCCTCCCACGGCGACGACCAGCAGGGCGGGTTCCGCGTCGACCCGAACGGCGACCTCTCCCCGGGCACGCCGGCGGCGGGGCGCGAGCTCTGCGAGGCGGTGCTGAACGGGGTGATGACGCTCGACGAGGCGGAGGCGATGCTCCTCGAGACCGCGGTGGACCGGGCCCGCGGCAACCTCTCCTCGGCCTCGCGGATGCTGGGCCTCACCCGGCCCCAGCTCGCCTACCGGCTGAAGCGGCTCCACCAGCTGGCGGCGCCGGACGCGGCCGCGCCCGGCTCGCCGTCCCCGGACGAGCCGCCCGACGAGCCGTGACGAGCGACGGGACGCGGGCGCGGGCCCTGGCCTTCCTGGAGGCCCACCACGTCGTCACCCTGGCCACCGGCGGCGCCGGCGGGCCCTGGGCGGCGGCGGTCTTCTACGCCAGCCGGGGCTTCACCCTGGTGTTCCTCTCGGCGCCGGCCACGCGCCACGCCCGGGCCCTGGCCGCGGATCCCCGCGTCGCCGCGACCGTCCAGGAGGACACCGCCGACTGGCGGGCCATCCGCGGCCTGCAGCTGGAGGGCACGGTCCGCGAGCTCGCCGGCGAGGAGGCCGCCGAGGCGCGCCGGCTCTACGGGAGCAAGTTCCCGGTGGTCGGCCGGCTCGAGGGCGCGCCGCCGGCCCTGGTGGAGGCGCTGGCGCGCGTCCGCTGGTACCAGCTCACGCCCCGGCGCCTCTTCCTGGTCGACAACGCGGCGGGGTTCGGGCACCGCGACGAGATCGATCTCGCGGGGTGAGGGGAGGCGCCGGGAGGGCCCATGCGTGGATCCCGGGCCTGGGGTACAACCGCCGCATGGCCCATCCGCCCATCCCCGCGGCCCGCGCCGCGCCGGCCCGGCGCTCCCGGCTCCTCCTCTGGGCGGGGGTGGCGCTCTACCTGGGGACGATCTTCCTCCTCTCCTCGCTGCCCAGCCCCCTCCCCGCCCTCACCTCCCGGATGAGCGACAAGGCGCTCCACGCCGTGGAGTACGGCGGGCTGGCGCTGCTGCTGGGGCTCGCGCTCGGGGCCTCCGGGCTGCGGGCCGGGCGCGCGGCCGCGCTGGCGCTGCTCCTCGCCAGCCTCTACGGCGCCAGCGACGAGCTCCACCAGGCGTTCGTCCCGCACCGCGCCTCCGACGTGCGGGACTGGATCGCCGACACCGCCGGCGCGGCGCTGGGCGCGGCGGCGGCCGCCGGCCTGGCGCGGAGGCGCGCCCCGGCGGAGGGGCCCGCCGCGGCCGGTCAGTTCAGGTAGCGCGGCTTCGACGGCGGCCGCCCGGCCGGGCGGCCCTCCAGCAGCTCCAGCCCCTGGCGGGTCAGCAGGAAGCGCACCGTCCCCTTGCCGCGCTCGGTCTCGATCCGGGCCTCGAAGGCCGGCCCGGCGATGGTCCCGAGCAGCATGTCCTTCCGGAGGTTGGTGACCCGCCCGCTCAGGGCGTCGCCCGCCACCGGCGCGGCGCCGCCGTTCCGCCGATACAGGTCGTAGGCCGCCTGGTGCAGCGTCATCGCCAGCGCCGGGGTGAGCGGCAGCGAGCTGAAGAGCACCGACATGAGGTGCCAGTAGGGGGTCTGCGATCGGGCGGCCATCGCGGCGATTGTAACGCCTCCCCGCGCGGCGCGCCCGGGCCGCGCGCGGCGGTCGTGGCGTTGACACTCCCCGGGTCGCAGCGTACACCCGCGATGTCCTCGTCCTTCTCCCCGCGGGAGCGCCCCATGCCCGAGACCACCGCGCCCGAGACTCGCGCCGACCCACGCTTCGTCTTCTTCTCCGAGCTCCTCGGCCGCGCGGTGACGTCCGCCGACGGGCGCCGCCTCGGGCGGCTCTCCGACCTGGTGGTCGCCACCGGCGAGCCCTACCCCCCGGTGGAGAGCCTGGTGGTGAAGGCCGGGAAGCAGCGGCTGCAGCTGCCCTGGACCGCGGTGGAGGCCCTGGCCGGGCGGGAGATCGTCGTCCGGTCCGACGCGGGCGCGGTCCCGCCTCCCGAGGTCCCGCCGCCGGACCGCATCCCGCTCGCCGAGGAGATCCTGGACCGGCAGATCGTGGACGTGGAGGGCGCCAAGCTGGTGCGGGTGAACGACCTGCACTTCCTGGAGGTGAAGGGCCTGCTGCGGGTGGCCCACGTGGACGTGGGCTTCCGCGGCCTGGTGCGCCGCCTGGGCTGGCAGGCGCTGGTGGACGGGGCCCTGTCGGCGGTGCGGCCCGGCGCGGGCTACCTGAGGTCCGACCAGTTCCTGTCCTGGAAGCTGGTCCAGCCGCTCGACACCTCCCCCGGCAGGGTCCGGCTGGAGGTGGCGCAGCGGACGCTCGCCGAGATCCACCCCGCCGACCTGGCCGACATCATGGAGGAGCTGGACCGCGACCAGCGCCAGGTGCTGCTGGAGCGGCTCGACGTGGAGACCGCCGCCGACGCCCTGGAGGAGGCGCCGCCCGAGCTGGCGGCGGAGCTCCTGGAGAAGGTCGAGCCGGAGCGGGCCGCCGACATCCTCGAGGAGATGGCGCCCGACGAGGCGGCCGACGTCCTCTCCGAGCTGCCCGGGGACACCCGCGCCGAGCTGGTGGAGGCGATGGAGCGGCCCGAGGCCCGGGAGGTCCAGGAGCTGCTCGCCTACCCGTCCGACTCCGCGGGCGGGCTGATGACGCCGGACCGGATCCAGCTCCGCCCGGAGCAGACGGCGGCCGACGCCCTGGCGGAGGTCCGGCGGCGCGCCGAGGAGGTGGCGCTGGTGTACGAGATCTTCGTCGCCGACGGCGCCGGCGTGCTCAAGGGCATGGTCACGCTGAAGGACCTGGTCCTGGCCGATCCCGCCCTGGCGCTCGGCACCCTGCTGCGGGAGGCCCCGGCGACGGTGCAGCCCGACGACCGGCTGCGGGACGTGGCCCTGGCGGCCACCAAGTACAACCTCATCTCGGTCCCGGTGGTGGATGCGCTGGGGGTCCTCTGCGGCATCGTGACCGTCGACGACATCCTCGCCGAGGTGGTGGATGCCCGCTGAGACGACGGCGGCGCCGCCCCGCCGCAGCCTCTGGCGCAACGTGACGGTGTTCCTGGCGGTGGTCGGGCCCGGCCTGATCACCGCCAACGTCGACAACGACGCCGGGGGCATCGCCACCTACTCCATCGCCGGCGCCCAGTTCGGCAACAAGCTCCTCTGGACGCTCGTCCCCATCACCATCGCCCTGATCGTCGTCCAGGAGATGAGCGCCCGGATGGGCGTGATGACGGGCAAGGGGCTGGCCGACCTCATCCGCGAGAACTTCGGCGTCCAGGTGACCTTCTGGATCATGCTGGCGCTGCTGGTCGCCGACGTCGGGAACACCATCGCCGAGTTCTCGGGGGCCGCCGCCAGCCTCGCCATCTTCGGCGTCCCGACCTGGGTCTCGGTCCCGGCGACGGCCCTGGCGGTCTGGCTCCTGGTGCTCAAGGGCACCTACCGGCAGGTGGAGAAGGTCTTCCTGGTGGCGTGCCTGGTCTACCTCGCCTACCCCGTCAGCACCTTCCTCGCCCACCCAGATCGGAA
>JAJZTO010000441.1 GCA_021848865.1 Myxococcales bacterium | reverse complement strand
GATCTGGCGCGCCACCGCCGATCCCCCCGGGCCTCCCGGTTTCCGGGACCCACCTGCGAACGCAGCACGAACTCCAGAGGAGAGCACCATGAAGAGGATCACCGCCGCCGCCTTCGCCGCCCTCGCCTTCGCGCCCGCGCTGGCGCGGGCCGACACCAGCACCTGGAACATCGACCCCGCCCACACCATGGCGGGCTTCTCGGTGAAGCACCTGGTCATCAGCACGGTGCGGGGCGAGTTCGGGAAGACCACCGGCGTCCTCCACCTGGACGACAAGGACGTGACGAAGTCGAGCGTCGAGGCCACCATCGACACGACCACCATCACCACCCGCAACGCCGACCGGGACAACCACCTCAAGTCGCCCGACTTCTTCGACGTCGCCAAGTACCCGACCATCACCTTCAAGTCCACCCGGGTGGTGAAGGCCCACGGCCACCTCGAGGTGACCGGCGACCTCACCATGAAGGGCGTGACCCGGCCGGTGACGCTGCGGGTCACCGGGCCGACCCCGGAGATCAAGGATCCGGGCGGCAACCTGCGCCGCGGCATCCAGGCCACCGGCAAGATCAGCCGGAAGGCGTTCGGCCTGCTGTGGAACAAGGTGGTCGAGGCCGGCCCGGTGGTGGGCGACGAGGTCGCCATCGAGATCGACGCCGAGGTGGTGAAGGCGAAGTAGCGGCGCCGGCGCGGTCCGCCGGACCGCCGGCCGGCCGGAGGCCGCGGGCCATCCCGCGCTTCCCGGGCGCCGGGCCGGGCACGCGGGGTGAACCGCGGCCCGGCCATGGTTCCCTCCGCCGACGACCGTCCCCGCGAGCGGCTCCTCGCCGCCGGGGCGCCGGCCCTCTCCGACGCCGACCTGCTGGCGCTGGTGCTGGGGAGCGGCACCGCCGGCCTCCCGGCCCGGGCCAGCGCCCTGCGGCTGCTCGGCCGCGCCCCGCTGGCCTCCCTGGCCTGGGCCCCGGCCGAGGAGCTGGCCGGGCCCGGCATCGGGCTGGCCCGCGCCTCGGCGCTGGCGGCCGCCTTCGAGCTGGGGCGCCGCGCCGCCTGGTCGCCGCCCCGCCGCGGCGAGCGCTGCCTCGACCCCGGGCGCGTCCACGAGCTCACCCGCCACCTGGCCCACGCCGAGCGCGAGACCTTCCACGTGGTGCTGCTCGACGTGCGCGGCCGGCTCATCAAGGTGGCGCAGGTGGCCGAGGGCTCGCTCACCCAGTGCCCGGTCTCCCCGCGCGACGCCCTCCGGCCGGCGGTGCGCGACGGCGCCCACGGCGTGGTCTTCGTCCACAACCACCCCTCGGGCGACCCCGCCCCCAGCGCCGAGGACGCCGACCTCACCGAGCGGCTGCGGGCCGCCGCCGAGATCGTCGGCGTGCTGGCCCGCGACCACGTCATCGTCGCCTCCGGGGGCTGGTACTCCTTCGTCGAGGCGGGGCGCTGGCGGAGGTAGGCGCGGCCTCCCGGTGGAGCCAGGGTGCCCCGGCGCGTGCTAAGCCGTTGGGACGATGCAGGGCGCCCAGCACTTCCTCCTCGCGCTCACCGTGGTCCTCGGCGTCGCGGCCGTCACCACGGTGCTCTTCCAGCGCCTGCGCCAGCCGGTGGTCCTCGGGTACGTCCTCGCCGGGATCATCGTCGGCCCCCACGTCCCCATCCCGCTCGTCGCCGACCGGGAGATCGTCCGGACGCTCTCCGAGCTGGGCGTCATCCTCCTGATGTTCGCCCTCGGGCTCGAGTTCAGCCTCCGGAAGCTCGCCCGGGTGGGGCCCACCGCCGGCATCACCGCGGCCGTCGAGGCGACCCTCATGGTCTGGCTGGGCTTCCTGGCCGGCCGCGCCTTCGGGTGGACCGTCCTGGAGTCGGTCTTCGCCGGCGCCACGGTGGCGGTGGCCTCCACCACCATCGTCGCCAAGGCCTTCGACGAGCTCCACGTCCGCGGGCCGCTCCGCGACCTGGTGGTGGGGGTCCTCCTCGTCGAGGACCTCTTCGCCGTCGTCTCCATGGCGGTCCTCACCGCGGTGGCCACCGGCGCGGGCGTCTCGCCGGGCGAGCTGGGCGTGACCCTCGGCCGCCTCGGCGCCTTCCTCGCCCTGCTCCTCGCCGGCGGGATGCTCGTCGTCCCCCGCGCCGTCCGCTACGTGCGCCGCCACGGCAACGCCGAGACCCTGCTGGTGGCGAGCCTGGGGCTGTGCTTCGGCTTCGCCTCCCTGGCCCACGCCTCCGGCTACTCGGTGGCGCTGGGCGCCTTCCTCGCCGGCTCGCTGGTGGCCGAGTCGGGCGAGGGGGCGGCGGTCGAGGAGATCGTGCGGCCGGTGCGGGACCTGTTCGCGGCCATCTTCTTCGTCTCGGTCGGCATGCTCATCGACCCGGCGCTCGTGGCCCGCCACTGGGCCGCGGTCGCCGCCTTCACCGGCCTGGTCCTGGTCGGGAAGCCGGCGGCGGTGGGCCTGGGGGCCTTCCTCACCGGGCACGGGACCCGGGTGTCGGTCCAGGCCGGGATGAGCCTGGCGCAGATCGGCGAGTTCTCCTTCATCCTCGCGGCCCTGGGCAGCTCGCTCGGCGCCACCCGCGAGTTCCTCTACCCCGTCGCCGTCGCGGTCTCGGCGGTGACGACGCTCGGCACGCCCTGGCTCATCGCCGGGTCGGGCACCGCCGCGGCCTGGATCGACCGCAAGCTCCCGGCGCGCCTGCAGACGGTGGTCTCGCTCTACGGGAGCTGGGTGGAGGAGCTGCGGCGCTCCCCCGGCGGC
>JAJZTO010000440.1 GCA_021848865.1 Myxococcales bacterium | reverse complement strand
CGTCGCCATCCGGCCCGACCGGATGGCGGTGTTCGGGTACGCCCACGTGCCCTGGGCCAAGCCCCACCAGCGGCTGCTGCCGGTGGACCAGCTCCCCGACACCGCGCTGCGCGTGCGCCTCTTCCTCATGGCGGCCGAGGCCTTCGGCAAGGCCGGCTACCGGCAGATCGGCCTCGACCACTTCGCGCTGGAGTCGGACGAGCTGGCCCGGGCCCAGGACGGCGGCTGGCTCTACCGGAACTTCCAGGGCTACACCGTCCGTCCGGCCGACGACACCGTCGCCTTCGGCATGACCTCCATCTCCGACGTCGGCGGCGCCTACGCCCAGAACGCCCACAAGCTGAAGGACTGGGGCGACCACGTCCTCGCCGGCCGGCTGCCGGTGGAGCGCGGCACCTCCATGACCGAGGACGACCTGCTGCGCCGCTTCGCCATCAACCGGGTGATGTGCCTGTTCCGGCTCGACCTGCGCGAGATCGAGCGGACCTTCGGGGCGGCGGCGCGGCGGGCGCTGCAGCCCTCCGCCGCCCAGCTCGCCGAGCTGCAGGAGGACGGGCTCGTCACCTTCGACGGCGACCTCCTCCAGGTGACGCCGCTCGGCCAGCTGCTGGTCCGCAACGTGGCCATGCTCTTCGACGCCTACCTGCCCAAGCACGCCAAGGACAAGCAGCCGACCTTCTCGCGGACGGTGTAGCGCCTGGCCGGGGCCCGGGTCGCGGGCCGGAGGGGAGCATGAAGACCGCCGTCTTCCTCATGAACCTGGGCGGCCCCCGCAACCTCGACGAGGTCGAGCCCTACCTCTACGACCTCTTCTCCGATCCGCTGGTGCTCGACGCGCCGCTGGGCCCCCTGCGCAAGCCGCTGGCCCGGTTCATCGCCCGCCGCCGGGCGCCGTCGTCGGCGGAGAAGTACCAGCTCATCGGCGGCCGGTCGCCGCTGGTCGAGGGCACCGAGGCCCAGGCCCGGGCCCTGGCGGCGGCGCTGGGCGGGGGCTTCACCACCCACCTGGCGATGCGCTGCGGCCACCCCGACACCGCCGAGGGGGTGCGGGAGGCGCTGGCGGCGGGCGCCGAGCGCGCGGTGGCGCTCCCGCTCTACCCGCAGTGGGCCAACGCCACCACCCGCAGCTCCCTGCTGGAGCTGCGCCGGGTCTGGCCGGCGGGCCGGCCGCTGGTCGAGGTCTGCACCTGGCACGATCACCCCGGCTACCTCGACGCGGTGGCGGCGACGGTGCGCGACGCCATCGCCGCCCTGCCGGAGGGCCGGCGGGAGGGGCCGCTGGTGGTCTTCAGCGCCCACGGCCTGCCGATGAGCCAGGTCCGCAAGGGCGATCCGTACCCCCACTACGTCGAGAGCAGCTGCCGCGGCGTGGCCGAGCGGCTGAAGCTCGCCGACTGGCAGGTCACCTACCAGAGCCGCGTCGGCCCCATGAAGTGGCTCGGCCCCGACACCCTGGCCTTCATCGCCCGCCGCGCCCCGGGCCGCGCGGTGGTGGCGGTGCCCATCGCCTTCGTCTCCGAGCACCTGGAGACGCTCTACGACCTCGACATCCTGGCCCGCGACGCGGCCCGGAAGGCCGGCGCCGCCGCCTTCGCGCGGGCCGCGGCCGTCGGCACCCGGCCCGACTTCGTCGCCGCGCTCGCCGACCTGGTCCGCGACGCCATCCGCGCCCAGACGCGCTGAGGGCCCGCTTGTGCCGGGCCGGCGCGCGGCAGAAGATGCGCGCCATGGCCGCCGGATCCCGACCGCCGCCCGCTCCCGGCACGCTCGACCTCTTCGCCGGGCGCGAGCGGCCCGTGCTGTCGGTCGGGGAGCTGACCCGGCAGCTCAAGGGCGCGATGGAGCCGCGCTTCCGCGACGTCTGGGTGGCGGGGGAGATCGCCAACTTCCGCCGGCAGGCGAGCGGCCACCTCTACTTCTCGCTCAAGGACCCGGAGGCGGTGCTGGGGGCGGTGATCTGGGCCGGGCAGGCGCGCCGGCTGAAGTTCGACCCGGCCGACGGGATGGAGGTGCTGGCCCGGGGCTTCGTGGAGATCTACGCGCCGCACGGCAAGTACCAGCTCATCGTCCAGGAGCTGGAGCCCCGCGGGGAGGGGGCCCGGGCGCTCCAGCTGGCCCAGCTCAAGGAGCGGCTGCGCCAGGAGGGGCTCCTCGACCCGGCCCGCAAGCGCCCGCTCCCCTTCCTGCCGCGCCGCATCGGCGTCGCCACCAGCCCCACCGGCGCGGCGCTGCGCGACTTCCTGCGGGTGCTGGCCACCCGCTTCCCCAACCTGCCGGTGCTGGTGGCGCCCTGCCGCGTCCAGGGGGAGGGGGCGGCGGCCACGGTGATCGCCGCGGTGCGGTCGCTGGCGCGCGCCGGCTGCGACGTGGTGGTGGTGACCCGGGGCGGCGGCTCCCAGGAGGACCTCTGGGAGTTCAACGACGAGCGGCTGGCGCGGGCGCTGGCCGACTGCCCGGTGCCGGTGGTGAGCGCGGTGGGCCACGAGGTGGACGTGACCGTGGCCGACCTGGTGGCCGACGTCCGCGCCGCCACGCCCACCCACGCCGCCCAGCTGGTGGCGCCGGAGAAGGTGGAGCTGCTGGCCCGGGCCGCCCAGCTCCGCGCCCGGCTGGTCCGGGCGGTGGAGGTGGCGCTGGAGGGGCGGCGCGCCACGCTGCGGGCGCTGCAGGCCGAGCTCGGCGATCCGCGGCTGGTGCTCTCGCAGCAGCGCCACCGGCTCGACGACCTCGGCCACCGGTCCGAGGCG
>JAJZTO010000439.1 GCA_021848865.1 Myxococcales bacterium | reverse complement strand
GAAGTGGTACCCGGCCGAGCCGTCGAGCCGCAGCCGGCCCAGCTTCCGGGAGAGGAGCAGGGTGGGGGTGGCGCCCCAGCCGTCGGAGAAGAAGGCCTTGCCGTCGCCGGTGGGCAGGCGCGCCTCCAGCGCCGCGGCCGCCGAGAACGGGGCGGCGGCCTCGTCGAGGAGCTGCACCTTGGCCTGGAGCCGGAGGTCGCCGAGCGCCGTCCCGGCGACGGGGTCCACCAGCGGGCCGGTGAGCCCCTGGTCGCGCAGCACCCCGAGGCCGTCCCGCTGCCAGAGGGCGACGGGCAGCCCCGCGCCCAGCTCCACCGGGCCGAGCGTCCAGGCGCCGAGCAGGTGGGCCGCGACGCGGTCCGGGACCACGGCGCCGACGCGCTCCCCGTCCCGGCGCAGCGTGAGCAGGCCGTGGACCCAGTCGACCTCCAGCCCCATCCACCAGGAGCCCGGCCGGAAGACCCGGGGACCGTCGGTGGTGAACTGGGAGTCGAGGCCGAGCGCCGGGCGCGGTGGATCGGGGTCGAAGCCGCGCCGCGCCGGGTCGTCGGCGCGCGCGGCCGGCCCGGCCACGGCCAGCGCGAGGGAGGCGAGGAGCAGCCGCCGGTGCATGGGGCGACTCTAGAGGCGCTGCGCCGGCGGGGCAATTCCCCGGTCCGCCGCCGCGTCGCCCGATATCGGGTGGCGCCGGCGCACCACCCGCACCAGGGCGTCGTGCACCGCCGGATCGAGCTGCGTGCCGCGGAGCCGCTCCAGGACCGCCAGCGCCTCGGGGACGCCCATGGCGGCCTGGTAGGGGCGCTGGGAGCGGCAGGCGTCCCAGGTGTCGGCGGCGTTGACGATCCGGGCCACCAGCGGGATCTCCTCGCCGGCCAGCCCCTCCGGGTAGCCGCTGCCGTCCCAGCGCTCGTGGTGGGAGCGCACCGCCCGGGCCGCCTCGCGCAGGAAGTTCACGTCCTTCAGGATCTCTCCGCCGATGGAGGGGTGCTCGCGCATCACCGCCATCTCCTCGGGCGTGAGCGGGGAGGCCTTGCGCAGGATGGGCTCGGCGACGCCGATCTTGCCGACGTCGTGGAGCAGCCCGCCGTACTCCAGGGCCTGCAGCTCCGGCTCGGGCAGCTCGAGCTCGCGGCCGATCTCCAGCGACCAGTGGCCCACCCGCTGGCTGTGGCCGCGGGTGTACGGGTCCTTGGCGTCGATGGCCGAGGTCAGGGCCCGGATGGTGGCGAGGTAGCCGGCCTCCAGCGCGGCGATGAGCCGCCGGTTCTCCTGGTCGTAGGAGGCCAGCTCCCGCGACATGTGGTTGAAGGTGTAGGCCAGCTCGCCGATCTCGTTGCGGGAGGTCACCGGCACCTGGCGGCCGAAGCGCCCGCGGGCGATCTCCAGCGCGCCCACCACCACCCGGGAGACGTCGCGGGACAGCCCGCGCGCGAACCAGGTGGAGAGCAGCAGCGCCGCCAGCAGCCCGGCCGCCACCGAGAGCAGCACCGAGCGGAGCTGGGCCTGGTCCACCCAGAGGAGCAGGAGCCCCAGCACCGCCGCCGGGGCGGTGCTGGCCACCAGGGTGAGGAGCAGGGTGGAGCGGAAGAGGCGCACCGGCCCTCAGTCGCCGCGGCGCAGGGCCCGCTCCAGCGCCCGCTGGATCTCGCGCTTCTTGAAGGGCTTGCCGAGGATGGCGTCGGGCAGGTCGAAGCCTTCCATGGCCCGCAGCGAGGAGTCGCTGATGGCGGTGAGCATCAGCGCCGGCATGGTGAGCCCCTGGGCGCGGATGCGCTGGAGCGCGTCCAGGCCGGAGAGCCTGGGCATGAGGAAGTCGAGGATCAGGACGTCGGGCCGCTCGCGCCCGGCCAGCTCCACCGCCTCGAGGCCGTTCTCCGCCTCCACGACCGTGTGGCCCAGTTCGAGGAGCATCTCGGCGAGCAGCGCCCGGATCATCCGGTCGTCGTCGGCGATCAGCACCTTGGCGCCGGAGGGCGGGGTCACGGCTCGCGAGCTTAGCACCGGCGCGGGCGGGGGCGAGGTCCGGGCCGGGGGCTCAGGGGCCGAGCCCGACCCACTCGGAGCCGTCCTGGTACACCTCGCGCTTCCAGATGGGCACCTCCCGCTTCAGCGCCTCGATGGCCGCCTCGCAGGCCCGGAAGGCCGGGGCGCGGTGGGGCGCGGCGCAGGCGATGACCACCGCCGCCTCCCCCGGGACCAGCCGCCCCACCCGGTGGACGATGGCCACCTCGGCCCCGTGCTCGCGGGCCACCCGCTCGCCGATCTCGCGGAGCTTGCGCTCGGCCATGGCCGGGTAGGCCTCGTACTCCAGCCGCAGCACGGCGCGGCCGCGGGTCTCGCCGCGCACGTCGCCGGTGAAGGTGACGACGCCGCCCCGCCCCGGCCCCTCGACGGCCCGGACCACCTCGGCGAGGTCGAGGGGCCGGTCCACCACCGCGAAGAGGCCGGCGCCGCCCGAGACCGGGGGGATCAGCGCCACCTCCGCGCCGTCGGGCAGCGCCGCGTCGTCGGCCGCGAACTCCTCGTCCACGGCGACGCGGCAGCGCGGCAGCACGCGGGCCAGCCCCGGGTGGCGCGACAGGAGCAGGGCACGCAGCGCCGCCACCGTCGCCGGCGGAGCCTCCAGCGTCTCCCGCGCCGTGCCGGCCGCCTCGCGAGCCCCGGCGAAGTAGAGGACGGTGATGGCCACGCGCCGATTGTAGCGGGCGGCGGCCCGGGGCGCACCGGCCCCGGCGGCCCTCAGCGGCGGCC
>JAJZTO010000438.1 GCA_021848865.1 Myxococcales bacterium | reverse complement strand
AAAGCGACCGGCCGCCGAGCCGGTAGCCCATCGAGGCGGAGGCGTCGAGGAGGATGGCGGTGGCGGCCGGGCCGCGGGCCACGGCGGCGGCCGCGGTGGGCCGCCGCAGCGCCGGCCGGGCGATGGCCAGGGCGGCGGCGGCGAGCAGGGCGGTGCGGGCCAGGAAGAGCAGCACCCGGCGCAGCCGCAGCCGCCGCTCCGTCTCCTGGCGGGCACGCAGCAGCAGCTCCAGCGCCGGGAAGGGCACCGGGCGCGGCCGCCGCCGGAAGAAGAGGTGGACGAGCAGCGGCAGCGCCGCGGCGGCGAGCCCCCAGAGCAGGAGCGGGTTCGCGAAGCCCAGGCTCATGCGGCGTGGCGCTCCCGCCGCGCCAGGAAGGGCAGGAGCACCTCGTCGAAGGGGCGGTCGGTGCGGCAGAGCACGTAGTCCACGTCGGCCTCGGCGGCCTCGCGCCGGGTCGCCTCCAGCCAGCGCCCCAGCACCTCCAGGTAGCCCTTGCGCACCTCGCGCCCGTGGGCCTCGAGCCGGCGGTCGTCCTCCATCGAGAGGAAGAGCGTCGGGTCCTGGAAGGGGAACTCCAGCTCGGCCGGGTCGAGCAGGTGGAAGACCGCCACCTCGTGCTTGCGCTTCTGCAGCCGGGCGAGCCGCCGGATCACGCCCTCGCCGGCGTCGAGCAGGTCGGAGAAGAGCAGCACCTGGGAGCGGCGCCCGGCCGCCTCGACCACGTGGTCCACCGCCGCCTCGAGCCGGGTGCGGCCGGCGGGGACGAGCCGCTCCAGCGTCTCCTCCAGCGCCGCCAGGTGGGAGGCGGCGGCCCGCGGCGCCACCGACCGGACCACCTCGGCGCCCACCGCCACCAGGCCGGCGGCGTCCTGCTGGCGCACCAGCAGGTAGGCGAGCGCGGCCGCCAGCGTGCTCGCGTACTCCAGCTTGCTCATGGCGGCGGCGGGGCCGCGGTAGCCCATCGACCCGGAGGCGTCCACCACCAGCCAGGCGCGCAGGTTGGTCTCCTGCTCGAAGCGCTTCACGTAGTACTTGTCGGTCTTGCCGTAGGCCTTCCAGTCGATGTGCCGGATCTCGTCGCCGGGCGTGTACTCCTTGTGCTCGGCGAACTCGACCGACTGGCCGTGGTGCGGCGAGCGGTGCAGGCCGGTGAGCACGCCCTCGGCCACGGCGCGGGCGCGCAGCTTCAGGGTGGCGAGCCGGGCCAGCAGGTCGGGGGTGAGCAGGGGCATCGGCGCGGCGGCTCAGGGCCTGTGAATCAATCCCCGGACCGAGCCGGGCGAGCGAGACGCGAGCAGCGCGAGGCGCGACGACCGAGCATATCCGTAGGATATGTGAGGGAGGAGCAACGACGCGATGCGACGCGGATCGCTCGAGCCGGCGATGGGAGGGGATTGTTTCACAGGCTCCTAGGGGCGGACCTTCTCCAGCAGCCGGGCGACGAGCTGCTCGCTGGTCACCCCGTCGCTCTCGGCGCGGAAGTTGGTGAGCACCCGGTGGACCAGCACCGGCTGGGCCAGGGCGCGGACGTCCTCCACCGAGGCGGCGGTGCGGCCGTCGAGGATGGCGCGGGCCTTGGCGGCGAGCACCAGGTACTGCGAGGCGCGCGGCCCGGCGCCCCACTCCACCAGCTCGCGCACGAAGTCGGGCGCGCCCGGCTCCTTGGGCCGGGTGAGGCGGACCAGCTCCACCGCGTGGCGCACCACGTGGTCGGCGGCCGGCACCCGCAGCACCAGCTCTTGCAGCGCGGTGATCTCCTCGGGGGAGAGCAGGCGCGAGAGCGGCCGCCGCGCGCCGGTGGTGGTGGTGCGGACGATCTCCACCTCCTCCTCGGCGCTGGGGTAGTCCACCTTCACGTAGAACATGAAGCGGTCGAGCTGGGCCTCGGGCAGCGGGTAGGTGCCCTCCTGCTCGATGGGGTTCTGGGTGGCGAAGACCAGGAAGGGCAGCGGCAGCGGGTAGGTGCGGCCGCCGGCGGTGACCCGGTACTCCTGCATCGCCTGGAGCAGCGCCGCCTGGGTCTTGGGCGGGGTGCGGTTCACCTCGTCGGCGAGCAGCAGGTTCGCGAAGATGGGCCCGGGCACGAAGCGGAAGGCGCGCTTGCCGGTGGTGTGGTCCTCCTCCAGCACGTCGGTGCCGGTGATGTCGGAGGGCATCAGGTCCGGCGTGAACTGGATGCGGTTGAAGGAGAGGTGGAGCACCTCGGCGACGGTGGAGATGAGCAGGGTCTTGGCGAGGCCGGGGACGCCGACGAAGAGGCCGTGGCCGCGGGCGAAGAGCGCCACCAGCAGGTGGTCCACCACCGAGCGCTGGCCGACGATGCGCTTCTCGATCTCGCCGAGCAGGCGGGTGCGGGCCTCGGCGAGCCGGCGCACGGCGTCGAGGTCGGCGTCGGTCGCGGGTGCAGCGGTCAGGGTGTCCATGTCGCCTCGGTGTCCTGGGCGGGGGACAAGCCCCCGCCCTACGTTTCCCGTCCTGTAGGGGCGGGGCTCGTCCCCGCCCTACGTTTCAAGCCCTGCGTTTCCCGTCCCGTGTCCTGGGCGGGGGACAAGCCCCCGCCCTACGTTTCAAGCCCTGCGTTCCCCGTCCCGTGTCCTGGGCGGGGGACAAGCCCCCGCCCTACGTTTCAAGCCCTGCGTTCCCCGTCCCGTGTCCTGGGCGGGGGACGAGCCCCCGCCCTACGTTTCAAGCCCTGCGTTCCCCGTCCCGTGTCCTGGGCGGGGGGCGAGCCCCCGCCCTACGTTTCAAGGCGTAC
>JAJZTO010000437.1 GCA_021848865.1 Myxococcales bacterium | reverse complement strand
CGATCTAGCGCCCCATGTCGCCGGGGATGAGCACCGGCTGGCCGGCGGCGCGGTAGGGGGCGGGCACCCGCGGGTCGCCCGGGCCGAAGGCGCGGGTCGCGCCCTTGCGGTGCACCAGCACCGGGCGCCGTCGGCCCTCCACCTCGTGCTCCTCGAGCTTGGCGACGTTGTGGCAGACGTCGTAGACCAGCCGCGCCCCGAGCTCCCCCTCGGAGAGCCGCAGCGCCTGCAGGAGCGCGCGCACGGCCAGGCCGGTCATCACCTGCCGGTTGGCCCAGGCGAAGTTGGCCGCCGCCTGCATCGCGCCCAGGTAGGCCCGCCCCTCGGGGCTGCCGATGGGGGCGCAGGCGAGCTGCGGGTCGGGGAGGGCGGCGTAGTCGGGGCCGTAGCGGCCCATCCGCGTCGCCAGCGCCGCCAGCGCCTCGTCGCACACCTGGTAGCCGAGGCCCCGCGAGCCGGAGTGGATCTGCAGCACCAGCTGGCCGGCGGAGAGGCCGAAGGCGGCGGCCGCGGCCTGGTCGTACACCTCCGCCACCTCGTCCACCTCGAGGAAGTGGTTGCCGCTGCCGAGGGTCCCCAGCTGGTCGGAGCCGCGCTCGCGGGCCCGGGCGCTCACCGCCTCCGGGTCGGCGCCGGCGAGCCGCCCGCCCTCCTCGCAGCGCTCGGCGTCGTCCTCCCCGGCGCGGTAGCCGCGCCGGACCGCCCAGCGCGCCCCCTCGCGCAGCACCTCGTCGAGCTCGCGATCGTCCAGGCGCGGGATCGCCCGGCTGGCCCCGACGCCGGCGGGGACGTCGCGGGACAGCTGCGCCGCGACGGCGTGCGCCTGCGGCCGCACCTCGGCGGCGGCGAGCCCGGTCGCCACCACCCGGACGCCGCAGTTGATGTCGTAGCCGACGCCGCCGGGGGAGACCGCCCCCTCCGCCGCGTCCACCGCGGCCACCCCGCCGATGGGGAAGCCGTACCCAAAGTGAATGTCGGGCAGGGCCAGCGAGAAGCGGAGGATGCCCGGCAGGCAGGCGACGTTCGCCACCTGCCGCAGCGCCGGGTCGTCGGGGGCGGGAGGGCCCACGCTGTAGACGCGCCCGGGGACGCGCATCGGCCCTTCCCGCGGGATCTCCCAGAGGTCGCCCTCGATCCGCCGCGTCTTCACGCTGCCGGGGTGCATCGCCTCCCCCTCTCCGCCGCGCGCCGCCTACACGTCCACGATCACCCGGCGAGGAGCGCACCCAGCGCCAGTCCCAGGCGCGCCAGCGTCGCGATCGGGCCCGTCCGGCGCGGCGGGAAGGAGGGCCGCGGGCGGGCGCTCCGGCGGCGGGAAGGGCCGGCGCCGCCGGCGCTCAGGCCCGCGCGGCGGCGGGCCAGGAGAGCGTGAGCAGGAAGGAGGACTCCTCCAGCGCCTCCACCTCGTGGGCCTGGGCCCGGTCCAGGGCGAGCAGGTGGCCGGGGCGCAGCTCCACGTCGCGCCCGCCGGCCCGGACCCGGATCCGCCCGCCCAGGAGCTGCATCGAGACCCGCTCGTCGGGCTCGTGCGTGCTCATCTTCGCCCCGGCCTTCAGCACCATGAGCACGAAGCGCAGGTCGGGGTACTTGGCCAGGGTGATGGCGTTGTGGCCCCGCTCGCGCCACGGCGCCTCGCGCTTCAGCCGGTCCACCTCCGTTCCCAGATCGAACGACAGGTGGGGGCCGTCGAGCGTGCGCTCCTGCGCGAAGCGCTCCCCGAACGGCGAGCTGGAGAGGACGTGGGCCATGGCGACCTCCGGGCGGCCGGAAGCGGGCCGTCCATGCATTCCATACCCCCGGGCCTCCCGAGGCCAGGATCCCGGGAGGGGCGCGGCACGAGGCCGGGGGCCGTCCCGTTCAGGGGCCGGGCGCGCTCGCGCGGACCGGCGCGATCGCGCGCGAGGAGAGGCGCAGGAAGCGCGCGAGCAGCGCCACCGCCACCGCCGAGAGGCCGGCGCACAGCCCCCACCACAGCCCGGTGACGCCTTGCCCGAGCAGGAGGCCGAGCCCGATCGCCACCGGCAGGCCGACCAGCCAGTGGCCGACCATGTTGGCGGCGAAGGTGAAGCGGGTGTCGCCCGCGCCGCGGAGGACGCCCGCGCCGACGCCCTGGACGCCGTCGCAGACCTGGAAGGCGGCGGCGACGAGGAGGAGCGGCGCCGCCGCCTCGACGACGCGCGGGTCGTCGGTCATGGCGCGCGCCAGCGCCCGCGGAGCGAGGAGGAAGGCCAGCGCCGGGAGGGCCATCACCGCGGCCCCGGCGCCGAAGGCGGTGAGCCCGGCCCGGCGCGCCGCGGCGCGGTCCCCGGCGCCGATGGCCCAGCCGACCCGGACCGACCCGGCGCTGCCGACGCCCACCGCCACGGTGAAGGTGAGGCTGGCGTAGGCGATGGCGAGCTGGTGGGCGGCGAGCGGCGCCGCGCCGAGCCGCCCGGCGAGGAAGCCGACCAGGGCGAAGATGCCCACCTCGGCCGCCATGTGCAGCCCCACCGGCAGGCCGACCCGCGCGATCTGCCGGAGGCCGGCGGGCGAGGGCCGGCGCAGCCCCGCCGCGCCGCCGGCCAGGGGCACCCGGGCGGCGGCCGCGGCCAGGACCGCGGCCTGGAGCAGGGTGGTGAGCGACGTCGCCAGGCCCGAGCCGGCGGCGCCCAGCGCCGGCAGGGCGCGCAGCGGCCCGGCCCAGGCCGGGAGCCCGCCGCCGCCGAAGACGAACAGGAGGTCGCCGAGGAAGTTCACCACGTTCCCGGCCACCACCGAGGCGAC
>JAJZTO010000436.1 GCA_021848865.1 Myxococcales bacterium | reverse complement strand
GAGCAGGCGCGGCGCCCCGGCGGCGGCGCACTCCTCCTCGAAGATGTACTGGTGGACCGGATCCCAGCCGGTGCCGCCGTGCTCGGTGGGCCAGTTGGGCCCGCCCCAGCCCTGCTGGTGGAGCAGCCGCTGCCAGGCCACGGTCTCGGCGCGGGGCAGGTGCAGCCCCTCCAGCACGTAGCGGCGCAGCGAGGCGGGGAGGCGTCGCTCCAGGAAGCGGCGCACCTCCTCGCGGAAGGCCTGCTCCTCGGGGGTGAAGGTGAGGTCCATGCCGCCTCCCCCCGGGCGCCTCGCGGCTCCGGGGCTGTTTCGCGGTGCGAAATGATGGTCCGGCTCGCGTACCTTCGGTCCACCCCGTAGCACGGGCTTGTTGACGGTGGCAAGCCGGCAGTGCCAGCATCGGGGCCCGCGCACCGGAGAGGATAGCCCCATTCTCCACCCCCCGCGCCACCAGGAGACCTGCGCCCCCATGAGCCTGAGACGACTGCTCGACCTGACCGGGAAGGTGGCGCTGGTCACCGGCGGCTCCCGCGGCCTCGGCCTGCAGATGGCCGAGGCCCTCGGCGAGATGGGGGCCCGGGTGGCGCTCACCGCCCGCAAGGCGCCCGAGCTCGAGGCCGCGGTGGCCCAGCTGGCCTCGCAGGGCGTCGAGGCGCTGGCGGTGCCGGTCGACCTGGCGCGCCGGGAGGCCCTCCCGGCCGCGCTCGACCAGGTGCTGGCCCGCTTCGGCACCGTGGACGTGCTGGTGAACAACGCCGGCACCACCTGGGGCGCGCCGGCCGAGGACTACCCGGCCGAGGCCTGGGACAAGGTGATGCGCCTCAACATCGACGCCATGTTCTTCCTCTCCCAGCTGGTGGCGAAGCGCTGCATGATCCCGCGCCACGCCGGGAAGATCGTCAACGTGGCCTCGGTGGCCGGCCTCTCGGGGAACCCGCCCGGCATGCAGACCATCGCCTACAACGCCAGCAAGGGCGCGGCGGTGAACCTGACCCGGGCGCTGGCCGCCGAGTGGGGCCGCCACGGCATCAACGTCAACGCCATCTGCCCGGGCTTCTTTCCCTCCCGGATGACCCACGGGCTGCTCGGCCGGATCGGCGAGGCGGTGGTGGCCAGCACGCCGCTGGGCCGGCTCGGCGGCGAGGAGGACCTGAAGGGCGCGGTGGTCTTCCTGGCCTCGGAGGCCTCCCGCCACGTCACCGGGCAGTACCTGGTGGTGGACGGCGGCGCCTCCCTGTGGTGATGCTCCCGGCTTCCCCGGTCTACCCCGCTGGAGGCGTCGATGGACTTCTCGGTATCTGATCGCGTGCTGGGCTTCCGGGGGCTGGTGCGCGACTTCATGCGCAGGGAGGTCCACCCGCTCGAGCCCCAGCTCCGGCGCGAGGGCTTCGCGGCGCTCCTGCCCCAGCTCCACCGGGTGCGGGAGAAGGCCCGGGAGACCGGCCTCTTCGCCGCCCACCTGCCGCCCGAGTACGGGGGGGCCCACCTGCCGCTCACCGAGTTCGCCCACCTCTCCGAGGAGCTGGGGAAGAGCCCGCTCGGCCACTACGCCTTCAACGTCCAGGCCCCGGACATCGGGAACATGGAGCTGATCCTGGAGCACGGCACCGCCGAGCAGAAGGAGCGCTGGCTCCGGCCGCTGGCCCGCGGGGAGATCCGCAGCTGCTTCTCCATGACCGAGCCCGAGTTCGCCGGCTCCAACCCGGTCTGGATGGGGACCACCGCCACCAGGGACGGCGGCGAGTGGGTCATCCGCGGCCACAAGTGGTTCGCCTCCGCCGCCGACGGGTCCGCCTTCGCGGTCTGCATGGCCGTGACCAACCCGGAGGCCAAGGACGCTCACCGGCGCGCCAGCATGATCATCGTCCCCACCGGCACGCCGGGCTTCGAGCTGGTCGGCAACCTCTCCATCATGGGCCACCGCGGCGCCGACTGGATGAGCCACGGCGAGCTCATGTACCACGGGGCGCGCGTGCCGCTCTCCAACCTGCTGGGCCCGGAGGGCGGCGGCTTCGTCCTGGCGCAGCACCGGCTCGGCCCGGGGCGCATCCACCACTGCATGCGCTGGATCGGCATCTGCGAGCGGGCCCTCGACATCCTCTGCCAGCACGCCTCGTCGCGGCAGCTGGCGCCCGGTGACCTGCTCGGCTCGCGCCAGATGGTCCAGCAGTGGATCGCCGAGAGCCGCGCCGAGATCGACGCGGCCCGGCTGCTGGTGCTCCACGCCGCCTGGAAGATCGAGCGGGAGGGGGCGCCGGCCGCCCGCCAGGAGATCTCCATCATCAAGTTCACGGTGGCCCGCACCCTGCAGCGCGTGCTCGATCGCGCCATCCAGGCGCTGGGCGGGCTGGGCATGACCGACGACACGCCGCTGGCGTTCTGGTACGCCCATGAGCGCGCCGGCCGCATCTACGACGGCGCCGACGAGGTCCACATCTCCAGCGTGGCCAAGCGCATCCTCGGTGCGTACGCCGCGAGGCGCGACGGAGCGGACCGGTGAGCGGGCCGCCCCGCCCGCGGCTCGACGAGGCCGGCGAGGTCCGGGAGGAGGAGCGGCTCGACCCCGAGCGGCTCCGCCCCATCCTCGCCACCGCCCTCCCCGGCGCCGGGGGGCCCATCACCGTCCGCCAGTTCCGCGCCGGCCACTCCAACCTCACCTACCTGGTCGCCATCGGGGGACGCGAGGCGGTGCTGCGCCGGGGCCCGTTCGGCGCCCGGGTGAAGACCGCGCACGACATGGGCCGGGAGTGGAAGCTCCTCGGC
>JAJZTO010000435.1 GCA_021848865.1 Myxococcales bacterium | reverse complement strand
CACCGCCTCGGGGGCGGCCGGGGCCCGCTCGGGCGCCGCGGCCGGCAGCCGCACCGTGAAGCGCGACCCCCGGCCGGGCCGGCTCTCGCAGCGGATGGCGCCGCCGTGCTCCTGGACCACCTGCTGGGCGAAGGCCAGGCCCAGCCCGGTGCCGCGCTCCTTGGTGGACCAGAAGGGCTCGAAGATCCGCGGCAGCTGCTCGGGCGCGATGCCGCTGCCGGTGTCCTCCACCTCGGCCTCGACCCCGTCGCCGTCGGCGCGGGTGCGCACCGTCACCGCGCCGCCCCCGGGCATGGCCTCGCGGCTGTTGCGCAGGAGGTTCAGGAAGACGGCGCGCAGCTGTCCCTCGTCGGCGCGGATGGCCGGCAGCCCGGCGGCCAGCTCCAGCGCGAGCGCCACGCCGGCGCGCGACAGCTCGCCGCGCAGGAACTCGGCGAGCCCGGAGAGGATCTCGTTCAGGTCCTCGCGCCCGAAGACCGGCTTGGGGAGCCGCGCGAAGCGCAGGTACTCCTCGGTGACGGCGTGGAGCCGGTCCACCTCCGCCCCGATGGCGGCGACGAGGCGGACCGCCTCCCCGGAGCCGGGCTTCCCGGCCAGCTCGTCGCCCAGCAGCTCGGCGTTGAGGCCGATGGCGTTCAGGGGGTTGCGGATCTCGTGGGTGATGTGGGCCGAGATGCGCCCCACCGCCGCCAGCCGCTCGGCCCGGAGCAGCTCCTGGCGCTGCCGCTCCAGCGACCCGGCCATGGCGTTGAACTCGCGGGCCAGCTGCCCGATCTCGTCCTTGCCCCGCACCTCCACGGTGCGGGTGAGGTCCCCGGCGGCCACCGCCTTCACGCCCTCGGTGAGGGTGCGGATGGGGCGCAGCAGCCGCTGGGCCACGATGGCGGCCCCCACGCCCACCGCGCCGGCGAGCAGGGTGTAGATGACGATCAGCGCCACGGTGCGGGTCTCGGCCCGGCGCGCGGCGTGGACCCGGTCGGCCACCTGGGTGTCGAGCGCCACCTGGAGGAGCTTCACCTCCAGGGACAGGGCCTTCTCCTCCTGGCGCACCGCCTGGGACCGCTGCTCGAAGGCGGCGCTCCCCGGGCCGTCCCGCTCCGACTCCAGGGCGTCGAAGAGGGCCTTGGCCGAGGCGTCGTACTCGGCCCAGCGCCGGTCCAGCCCGGCCAGCCGCCCGTCCACGTCGTGGAGGAACTTCCGATCGGCCTCGGGGGCGACCGCGGCGGCGCGCGCCGCCACCGACCGTCCCTCCGCCACCTTCTCGCGGACCACCGCCGGGAAGTGGGCCCGCGCCAGCGGCAGCCAGGCCCGGCGGGTGGCCGGGTCCAGGGCGCCCGCCTCGAGGATCCGGGCGGTCACCCAGTCCTTCACGTCGAGCTGGGCGGCGATACGGGTGAGCGGCAGGTAGCCCTCGGACAGCACCTGGAGGTCCTGCCCCAGGGCGTGCAGGCGAGTGGCGCCGAAGCCGGCGGCGCCGGCGAAGGCGGCCAGGGCGATGGCGAAGGTGAGGAAGATCTTGGAGGCGACGCTGCGCACGGGACCTCGTCCGGGGAAGGGAGATCCTAGCAGGGGACGGGCTCCGGGGCCCGGCCGCGGCCCCGCCCGCCTCGACTTGCCTCCGCCCCGGAGCCGGGCATAGGGTCAGCGGCCAGGTACCGAGGTCTCCCGGCTCACCCGCCACCCCTTCCGTCCACCCGCCATCCCCCCGCCCCGGAGCTTCCCATGATCGGCCTCGCCGTCGTCGTCGCCCTCGCCGCGGTCCTCGCCGCGGCCGCCTTCTGGAACGGGGCCCGCACCGCGCGGGCCGCCGCCGCCGCCGCGCGCGCCGAGGGCGCCCGCCTGGAGAAGGCCGCCGAGGAGGCCACCCGGCTCGCCAACGAGTCGCGGACCGAGGCCAAGGCCCGGCGCGAGGAGGCCCTGGCGCTGAAGGCCGAGCTGGCCTCGGCGAAGAAGAAGGCCTTCGAGCAGGTCGAGGCCCAGAAGCGCTCCGGCGGCGCGCCGGCGCTGCGCGAGGAGCTCGACAAGGTGAGCGGCCGGCTGGTCGAGGCCCGCGCCGAGGCCCAGGCCGGGGCGGAGCGCGGCAAGGCGCTGGAGGGGCAGCTCCAGAGGCAGGCCGCCGAGCTCGCGCAGCTGCGCGCCGCGGCCGAGCGCAAGGCGGCCGAGCCGCCGGCCGCGCCGCCGCCGGCCCCGGCTCCGGCCGCGGGCGAGGAGGCCGCGAAGCTCGCCGCCGAGAAGGAGCGGGCCGACCGGGCCGAGGCCAAGCTGGCCGAGGCGCGCAAGAAGCTCGCCGAGGTGGAGCGGGACCTCAAGGCCTCCCGCGGCCGCCTCGAGACCGAGAAGCGGGTCTACGTGGTGCAGAAGGGCGAGCTGGAGCTGGCGCAGACCCGGTACGGCGAGCTGAAGCGCCGGAACGACGCCCTGCGCAAGGAGCACGAGGAGCTCATCGAGGCGGTGCGGGCCGCGGCGCGCGAGGAGGCGGCCCGGACCGCGCCCGAGGCGCCTGCCGCCCCCGCGGGCGCGGGGCCAGAGGGCGGGCCGGCGGCGTGAGCGAAGGGCGGGGGCTTGTCCCCCGCCGCCCGTGCAGGACGGAGATCCTGGATCCCTTGTCCGTAGGGCGGGGGCCTGTCCCCCGCCGCCCCTGCAGGACGGAGATCCTGGATCCCTTGTCCGTAGGGCGGGGGCTTGTCCCCCGCCGCCCGTGCAGGACGGAGATCCTGGATCCCTTGTCCGTAGGGCGGGGGCTTGTCCCCCGCCGCCGCTACC
>JAJZTO010000434.1 GCA_021848865.1 Myxococcales bacterium | reverse complement strand
CCGCGACCCCGACCCCGACCGCGACCCCGACCCCGACCGCTGCCCCCACCCCGGGCGCCCCCTGGCTCTCCCCCTCCGCCCGCCGCCTCGCCGCCGAGCGGGGCCCGCGGCCGCCCCCCGCCCCCTCCCCCGCGGCCGCGCCGCCCGCCCGCCCGGCCCCGCCGCCGGGCGCGCGGGAGCGGCTCGTCCCCATGTCGCCGCTGCGGCGCACCGTGGCGCGCCGGCTGGTCGAGGCCCAGCGCACCGCCGCCATCCTCACCACCTTCAACGAGGCGGACCTGGGCCGGGTGCTGGAGCTGCGCGAGCGGCACGGCCCGGCCTTCGAGAAGCGGCACGGCGTGAAGCTGGGCTTCATGTCCTTCTTCGTGAAGGCGGCGGTCGAGGCGCTCCGGGCCTTCCCGGCGGTGAACGCCGAGGTGCGCGGCGACGACGTCCTCTACAAGGACCACTACGACGTCGGGGTGGCGGTGGGCGGCGGCAAGGGGCTGGTGGTCCCGGTGGTCCGCGACGCCGACCGGCTCTCCTTCGCGGAGGTGGAGAAGCGCATCGCCGAGCTGGCGGCGAAGGCCCGCGACAACCGGATCGCCATGGAGGACCTGGAGGGCGGGACCTTCACCATCTCCAACGGCGGCGTCTACGGGTCGCTGCTCTCGACGCCCATCCTGAACCCGCCGCAGAGCGGGATCCTCGGCCTGCACAAGATCCAGAGGCGGCCGGTGGCGGGGCCGGGCGACGCGGTGGTGGTCCGGCCCATGATGTACCTGGCCCTCTCCTACGACCACCGGCTGGTGGACGGCCGCGAGGCGGTCGCCTTCCTGGTGCGCGTCAAGGAGTGCGTGGAGGACCCGGAGCGGATCCTCCTCGACGCGTGAGCCGCGCTCGCCGGGTGGATCCGGCCTCGCGGCCGGCCGGGGACGAGCCCCGGCCCCACGACCCCGGGGTCGTCAGGGCCGGTAGACCGCGAAGTCGATCTCGGGGAAGAGGTTGTCCTTCCCCTCGACGTGGCCGAGCCACCCCTCGTCGACGGTGCCCGACCGGACCTGGTCGTGGAGCCGCCCGAAGCGCAGCAGGTGCTCCTTGGTCCGCCGGATGGCGTACTCCACCATCGTCCCGGTCTTCATGATGAAGGCCCAGTCGGAGGACTGCGCCAGCAGCAGCTCCCGCGCCGCCTGGTTCAGCGCCCGGCGCTCCAGCGGGGTGGGCTCCCGGTAGTCGCGGGCCAGCGCGATCATCCGCTCCGCCGCCTTGTGGAGGTGGCGGTAGATCCAGTCGTTGGAGCCGTCGAGCCACACCCCGGCGTAGCCGCCCGCGCCCCAGGAGGAGAGCGGCGGCGTCGCCAGCTGCTGCTCCGGGTTCTCCCGCAGGTAGTCGCCCGGCGTCGCCAGGCGGAACACCCGCTGGTCGTAGGCCACCTTGCGGATGAGGAAGTCGATGAAGGTCGGCCCCTCGTACCACCAGTGGCCGTACAGCTCGGCGTCGTAGGGCGAGACCACGATGGGGCGCACCCCGCCCATGCGGGAGGCCAGGTGCTCGATCTGGCGCTCCCGGTTGAACATGAAGTTGCCGGCGTGCTGGGCGGCGCGCTCCCGGGCCCGGCCCGGGTCGTAGGGCTGCTTGTGGGAGCCCTTCCCGGTGATCCGGTAGTACTTGATGCCCACGTTCTTGCGCTGGCCGGTGGCCTGGACGTGGCCCTTCACGTGCTCGTAGTCCAGGTCCCAGCCGATGTCCCGGTAGAACTCCCGGTAGTCCGGATCGCCGGGGTAGCCGTGCTCGGCGCTCCAGACCTGCATCGACGACTCGGGGTCGCGGCCGAAGGCCGCCGGCCCGGTGGGCGTGTAGATCGGGGTGTAGACGCCGTGGCGGGGCCGCGGCGTGGCGTCGGTGATGCCGTGGGTGTCGACGAAGAAGAAGCGGATGTTCTGCTCGGCCAGGAACCGGTCCACCCCGGGGTAGTAGCCGCACTCCGGGAGCCAGATGCCGGCCGGATCGCGGCCGAAGTGGCGCCGGTGGTGGGTCACCGCCACCGCCACCTGGGCCCGCACCGCCTCGGGCAGCGTCTGCATCAGCGGCAGGAAGCCGTGGGTGGCGCCGCAGGTGGTGAGCTCCAGCCGCCCCGCGTCCTCCAGCCGCTTGAAGGCGCCGACCAGGTCGCGCTGGTACCGGTCGTGGAAGGCGCTCCGCAGCTCGCCGAACTCCCGCTGGTAGTGCTGCGCCAGCGGCTGGAAGGTGGCGTCGGTCCGGGTGCGGTGGACCTCCTTCTCGGCCAGCTCGCAGAGCTGGTCGAGCCGCCGGGCGTAGCGCCGCATGAGCAGGTCGTCGCGCAGCATGGCCACCAGCGGCGGCGACATGGTCATGGAGATGCGGAAGGGGATGCCCTCGTCGGTGGCGCGGTCGAAGACCCGGAGCAGCGGCAGGTAGGTCTCGCTGATGGCCTCGTAGAGCCAGTCCTCCTCCAGGAAGTCCTCGTACTCCGGGTGGCGGACGAAGGGGAGGTGGGCGTGGAGGTGGAGCGAGAGGTAGCCCAGCACGTCCGGGGCCATGGCTAGCGCTCCCCGCCGCGCGGCCCCGGCGGGCCGGAGGGCGACCCCGGCGGCCCCGCCGGCGAGGAGGGCCGGCCGCCCATGCCGCCGGCGCTGGCGCCCCCCCAGGTCTCGCCGGCGAAGCGCGACCAGTCGCTGAGCGAGAGCAGCTGGCGCCGCAGCTCCTCGGCGAAGGGGCCGCCCCGGCGCCACTCGGCGAGCCAGCGCGCCAGGTGCTCCTCCCAGCGG
>JAJZTO010000433.1 GCA_021848865.1 Myxococcales bacterium | reverse complement strand
CGGCGGCGGCCGCGGCGAGGGGCGCCTGCAGGAGGGCGGCGGCGAGCGCGGCGGGCAGGAGGCGGCGGGGCACGGGCGGCCGATGCTAGGGGCATCGCCCGGCGGGCGGCAAGTGCTACTGTCCGCCGGTGCTGGTCCGCGTCCCCTTCACCGTCGAGGAGAACTACGCCGGGTGGCGGCTCGATCGCTACCTCCAGGAGAAGATCCGCCGCCTCTCCCGCGCCCGCATCCAGCGGCTCATCGAGACGCGGCTGGAGGCCGAGGCCGGCCACCGGCTCAAGCCCTCGACCCGCGTGGCCCCCGGGCTGCGCTTCGCGCTCCTCAAGGAGGCCGAGCCGGAGCCGGAGACGCCGCTCGACTTCGGGGTGGTCCACGACGACGGCGACCTGGTGGTGGTGGACAAGCCGGCCGGCCTGCCGGTCCACCCCACCGCCCGCTACCTGCTGCACACCTTCACGGCCCTGGCCCGGGAGCGCTTCGCCGGGCGCAAGGTGGACCCGGCCCACCGCATCGACCGGGAGACCTCCGGCCTGCTGGCCTGCGGCGGCTCGCCGGCCTGCACCAAGGCGCTCAAGTCGGCCTTCGCCCACGGCCGGGTGGCGAAGACCTACCTGGCCCTCGCCGAGGGCGCGCCGCGCGAGGACCGCTTCGAGGTGGACGCGCCGCTCCGGCTCACCGGGGCGTCGAAGGTGCGGGTGCGGATGCACGTCGCGGCGGGGGGCCTGCCCTCCCGCACCGGCTTCGAGGTGCTGGAGCGGCGCCGGGCGCCCGACGGGACGCCGGTGGTCCTGCTCGCCTGCCACCCGCGCACCGGGCGGCAGCACCAGATCCGGGCGCACCTGCACCACGCCGGCCTCCCCATGGTGGGCGACAAGATCTACGGCCCCGACGAGGAGATCTTCGACCGGTTCACGAGGCGCGCCCTGACGGACGCCGACCGGGAGCGGCTGCGGCTCGACCGCCACGCGCTCCACGCCTGGCGCCTCGAGCTGCCCCACCCGGCGCGGCGCGAGCGGCTCGCCTTCGAGTCGCCCCTGCCGGAGGACCTGCGGGCCCTCTGGGACGCCTGCCGCTGAGCCCCGCCGCCGGCGCTGCGGCGGTGCGGTGGGACGGCCCGGTGCGGCGAGGCGCGGCGCCGGGAGGCGCTACCGCCCGTGGCGCGCCCGGTGGGCCGCCGCCCGCTCGGCCTTGGCGATGCGGGTGCGCTGCTTCACGGCCAGGAGGTAGAAGCGCTCCCGCAGCGCCGCGGCCTCGGCCTCGCCGAGATCGCCGTGGCGCCCGCGCTCCGCCTCGCGCCGCTCCACCGCCCGGGCCAGGCTCACCGCCACCGCCACCGAGACGTTGAGCGACTGCACGAAGCCGCGCATGGGGATGGCGAAGGTGCGGTCGGCCCGCGCCCGGGCCTCGTCCGACACCCCGCGGTGCTCGTTGCCGAAGACCAGCGCCACCGGGCCCGCGAAGGAGAGCTCGGCGAGCCCCGCCGCCCCCTCGTCGAGGTGGGTCGCGAAGAGGGCGAAGCCGCGGGCCCGCAGGCTCTCCAGGCAGGCGGCGGTGTCCTTCCAGCGCACCACGTCGAGCCACTTGTCGGCGTTCTGGCTGATCTTCTTGTTGCGGTCGAAGGGCTTCATGGGCCCCTCGACGACGTGGACCTCCTGCACGCCGAAGGCGTCGCAGGTGCGCAGCACCGCGTTCACGTTCTGCGGGTCGCAGAAGGCCTCCAGCACCACGGTGAGCGTCCGGGTGCGGCTCGCCACCGCGCGGTCGATGCGCTCCTTGCGCACCGGCAGCAGGAAGCCCGGACCCTCGCTCACCGCGCCCTCGGCTTGCCGAGCGCCCGCCCGCGCCCGGCCCGGCCGCCGCCTCCCGCCGGCCAGAGCACCCGGCCCACGGCGTCGAGCAGCTCGTCGAGCCCCTCGCCGGTGACGGCGGAGAGGGCCACCACCTCGCGCGGCCCCTTCTTGCGGCGGGCCAGCGCCTTGCGCAGCGCCGCCACCGCGGCGCGCGCCTCGGGGACGTCGACCTTGCTCACCGCCACGATCTGGGGCTTGGCCGCCAGCTCCCGGGAGTAGAGCGCCAGCTCCCGGTTGATGGCGTCGAGGTCGGCCTTGGGCCCCCGCCCCTCGCCGGGCGCGGCGCCGTCCACCAGGTGCACCAGCACCCGGCAGCGCTCCACGTGGCGCAGGAACTGGTGGCCGAGCCCCGCCCCCTGGTGGGCCCCCTCGATGAGCCCGGGGATGTCGGCCACCACGAAGCTGCGCCCGTCGCGCCAGGCGGCCACGCCCAGGTTGGGGGCGAGGGTGGTGAAGGGGTAGTCGGCGATCTTGGGGCGGGCGCGGCTCACGCGGCTGATGAGCGTGGACTTCCCGGCGTTGGGGAAGCCGATGATGCCGACGTCGGCGAGGAGCTTCAGCTCGAGTTGCAGCTCCCTCTCCTCGCCCGGCGTCCCGGGCTCGGCGTAGCGCGGCGCCTGGTTCACCGAGGTGGCGAAGTTCATGTTGCCGAGGCCGCCCTTGCCCCCCTTGGCGACCACCAGCCGCCGGTCGGGCTCGGAGAGGTCGGCGATCGGCTCGCCGGTGGCGGCGTCCTTCACCACCGTGCCCGGCGGCACCCGCAGCACCAGCGGCCCGCCGTCGGCGCCGTTGCAGTCGCTGCCCATGCCGTGCTGGCCGTTCTTCGCCTTGTGCTCGCGGACGAAGCGGTAGTCGAGCAGCGTGGAGAGCTGCGGGTCCACCAGCAGCACCACGTCGCCGCCGTTGCCGCCGTCGCCGCCGGCC
>JAJZTO010000432.1 GCA_021848865.1 Myxococcales bacterium | reverse complement strand
GTGCTGCTGCACGAGCGACTCGAACTCGGCGCGCGTTCGGTCGCTCTGTCGGCGCAGGTCGATCATCGGTCCCGTGATGCCCGAGTCTACTCGCGCGACGGCGCGCGTGCTCGTGCTCGATTTTCCACGCGAAAACGACGTCGGTGCCCCGGGAATTCCCGCGTCGCCGTCCCACGTGCCGGGTACGAGGGCAAGGGGCCGGAAGGACGAGGGAAATGGTCCGTGTTATGGGTGGGATGCGTGCGCGGCCCCCGGCTCCTGTTCGCCGACGAGAAAGGCGTGGTCTACGACCACCCCCGCCTGCTGGCGGCGGCCCGCAGCGGGGAGGACACCTTCCTGCCGGCGGAGCGCCCCCTGACGCTGCCGGCCGGGGGCACGCTCTGCACGCTCCCCGGCCGCCGGCCGGTGGGGATCGACCCCGCCACCGGGGAGGCGGTGGTGCTGCAGGAGGTCGAGGCCGGCGGGCGGATCTTCGCCCCTCTCGCCGTGGGCGCCACCCTCCCGCCCGGCTTCACCCGCACGCTGCTCCCGGCGGCGGCGCGGCCGGGGCCGGGGCGGGGCGGGGGCCCGCCGACGCTGCCGCAGTGGGCCTACACCGCGGCCGCCCTGGGCCCGCGCGGCCCCGTGGCCTGGGCCCTCCACACCGACAGGCGCACCCACTGGAGCCCGGCGAGCCACTCCACCCCCGACCTGCGGCGGCGGGTGGAGCGGCGCCTGGCCCGCAGCCGCAACCCCATCTGGCGGCAGCTCTCGCGCTGCGCCCTGGAGTGGGGCTGCTTCACCGCCCAGAACACCTTCTACGGGCGCGACGAGGGGGCCATCCCGTCTTCGGCCGCCTGCAACGCCGCCTGCGTCGGCTGCCTCTCCGAGCAGCAGCCGGGGATGCCGCCCTCGTCCCACGAGCGCATCCGCCGCCCACCCACCGCCGAGGAGATGGCCGAGGTGGCGGCCGAGCACCTCTCCCGCGCCCGGGGCCGGGTGATGGTCTCCTTCGGCCAGGGGTGCGAGGGCGAGCCGCTGCTTCGCTGGAAGGAGATCGCGCGGGCCATCCGGCTCACCCGCGGGCTCACCGGCCGAGGCTCGATCCACGTGAACAGCAACGGCTCGTCGCCGCGGGCGCTGGCGGCGCTGTGCGACGCCGGCCTGGACGCGTGCCGCATCTCCCTGAACAGCGCCAGCGAGGATCTCTACGACGCCTACTACCACCCCCGCGGCTACGTCCTCGGGGAGGTGATCGCGTCGATGCGCATCGCCAAGGACAAGGGAGCCTACCTGTCGCTCAACCTGCTCACCTTCCCCGGCGTCACCGACCGGGCCGGGGAGGTGGAGCGGCTCTGCCGGCTGGTGGCCGAGGTGGGCGTGGACCAGGTGCAGACCCGCCCGCTGGCCATCGACCCGGACGTCTACGTGGAGCTGGCGCGCGGGCGCGGCGCCGGCGGCCGGCCGCTGGGGATCCGGGCGCTGGTGGAGTCGCTCCGGGCGGCCCGGCCCGGGCTGGTGATCGGCAACTTCTCCCGGGCGCGCGGCGAGCGCACCCGCGCCCGGGCGGCGCCGTGAGCGGGCCGGCCGAGGCCGCCCTCGAGCTCCGCAAGGACCTGGTGCGGCACCTGCGGGCGGGCCACCCCTGGGTCTTCCGCAAGGCGCTGGAGCGGGCGCCCCGGGGGCTCCCGGCCGGCGCGGTGGTCGACGTGGTGGAGCAGGGGCGCTTCGTGGCGCGCGGCTACTACGACCCGCACTCGGCCATCAGCGTGCGCATCCTCACCCGCGACGCCGCCGAGGCGGTGGACGCCGCCTTCTGGCGGAGGCGGGTGGCCCGGGCCGCGGCCCTGCGGGAGGAGCTGGTCGCCGGGACCGACGCCTTCCGGCTGGTGCACGGCGAGTCGGACGGGCTCCCGGGCGTGGTGGTGGACCGGTACGGGCGCACCGCGGTGCTGAAGCTCTACTCGGCCGGGCTCACCCCGCACCGCGGCGCCATCGTCGAGGCGGTGCGGGGCGCGGCGCCCGGGCTCGCCGGGGTCTACGGCCGCGACGAGATCCCCCACGACGAGGAGGACGAGGCCTCGGCGCCGCAGGGGAGGGTGCTGTGGGGGGAGGAGCCGCCCGACCGGATCGCCATCGTGGAGCACGGGATGAAGCTCCTGGTGGACGTCCGGCGCGGCCAGAAGACCGGGCTCTTCCTCGACCAGCGGGAGAACCGCCGCCTGGTGCGGGAGCTGGCGCGGGGCCGGGCCGAGGCGCTGAACTGCTTCTCCTACACCGGCGGGTTCTCGGTGGCGGCGGCCCTGGGGGGCGCTCGCCACGTCGTGAGCGTGGACGTGGACCGCGAGGCCATCGCCCTGGCCCGCGAGAACTTCCAGCAGAACGGCCTCGACCCCGCCGACCACGCCTTCGCCACCGACGACGCCTTCGAGCTCCTGGCCCGCTACCGCCAGCAGGGCCGCCGCTTCGACCTGGTGGTCTGCGACCCGCCGGCCTTCGCCAAGTCGCAGCGCGCGGTGGAGGGGGCGCTCGCCGGCTACGCCTCGCTCAACCGGGCGGCGCTGGCGGTGCTGGCGCCCGGCGGCCTGCTGGTGACGGCCAGCTGCAGCGCCCGGGTCTCGGCCGAGCAGTTCTTCGACGCGGTGAAGGAGGCGGCCTTCAAGTCCCGCGTCGAGCTGCAGCTGGTGGAGGAGCGGCGCCAGCCGCCCGACCACCCGGTGTCGCCCCAGTTCCGCGAGGGGCGCTACCTCAAGTGCCTGGTCTACCGGCGCGTGGCCTGAGCCCGGCCGCCGCACGCC
>JAJZTO010000431.1 GCA_021848865.1 Myxococcales bacterium | reverse complement strand
CCGGGGGGTGCTCTCCCTCGAGGAGCTGGAGCGGCGCATCGGCCCGCGCACCCGGCTCCTGGCGGTGACCCAGGTCTCCAACGCGCTCGGCACCGTGAACCCCATCCGCGAGATCTGCGCCCGGGCCCACGCCCGGGGCGTCCCGGTGGTGGTGGACGGCGCCCAGGGCGTGCCCCACCTCCCGGTGGACGTGGTGGAGCTGGGCTGCGACTTCTACGCCTTCAGCGGCCACAAGCTCTACGGCCCGACCGGCATCGGCGTGCTCTGGGGGAAGCGCGAGCACCTCGAGGCCATGCCGCCCTGGCAGGGCGGGGGCGACATGATCCTCTCGGTCACCTTCGAGAAGACGCTCTACAACGAGCTGCCCTACAAGCTCGAGGCGGGGACGCCGAACATCGCCGGGGCCGTCGGGCTGGGCGCGGCGGTGGACTGGCTCTCGGCGCTGGACCTCCCCGGGGCGCTGGCGCACGAGCACGACCTGCTCGCCCACGGCACCGCGCTGCTCTCGCGCCTCCCCGGCGTGCGGCTGGTGGGCACCGCGCCGGAGAAGGCCGGGGTGCTCTCCTTCCTCCTCGGCGACGTCCACCCCCACGACATCGGCACGGTGCTGGACCGCGAGGGGATCGCCATCCGGACCGGCCACCACTGCGCCCAGCCGTTGATGCAGCGCCTGGGGATCGCCGCCACCGCCCGGGCCTCGCTGGGCCTCTACAACACCCGGGCCGACCTGGAGGCGCTGGCGGCGGGGCTGGAGAAGGTGCGGAGGATGTTCGCGTGAGCGACGAGCTCGACGACCTGTACCAGGAGGTCATCCTGGACCACGGCCGCCGGCCGCGGAACTTCCACCGGCTGGAGGCGGCGACCCGCGAGGCGGAGGGGCTGAACCCGCTCTGCGGCGACCACTACCGGCTCTACCTCCGGCTGGAGGGGGACCGCATCGCCGACATCGCCTTCGAGGGGCAGGGCTGCGCCATCTCCAAGGCCTCCGCCTCGCTGATGACCGGCGCCGTGAAGGGGCGGACGGTGGCCGAGGCCGAGCAGCTCTTCGGCGCGGTCCACCGGCTCATCACCGAGGGGCCCGATCCGGCGCGGCTGGAGGCCGTCGGCAAGCTGGCGGTGCTCTCCGGCGTGAGCCAGTTCCCCACCCGCGTGAAGTGCGCCAGCCTCGCCTGGCACACGCTCCACAACGCCCTGGGCGCCCAGGGCCAGGTCGCCTCCACGGAGTGAGCGATGCACATGGAAGTCCGCCGCGAACCCATCACCCTGCTGCGCAGCGTCGAGATCACCCAGATCCCGACCGGGGAGCGCATCTCGCTGCCGCCGGGCGCCTACGTCATCCTGCAGCACGTCCAGGACGGGAACTTCACGGTGATGACCGAGCGCGGCGGCCTGGCCCGCGTGGACGGCAAGGACGCCGACGCCCTCGGTCCCGCCTACGTCGAGCTGGCGAAGGAGGCCGAGGCGTCCCGCTCGGTCCGGCAGGAGGGGCCCTTCGACGAGGAGAAGGTCTGGGAGGAGCTGCGCACCGTCTACGACCCGGAGATCCCCGCCAACATCGTGGACCTGGGGCTCGTCTACCACGTGGTGCCCACCCCGCTGCGCGAGGGGGGCCACAAGGTGACGGTGCAGATGACCCTCACCGCCCCGGCCTGCGGCGTCGGGCCGATGATCGTCGAGGACGTCCGCCGCAAGGTCGCGGGGCTCCCCGGGGTGAAGGAGGCCGAGGTGCAGCTGGTCTTCGAGCCCATGTGGACGCCCGACCGGATGAGCGAGTCGGCCCGGCTGGTGCTGGGGCTGTTCTAGCCGCGGCCGGGGCGCGCCGCCCCCTTCCACCCGGCGCGGGGAGGACACCGTGCGGTACCGCATGCTCGGCAGCAGCGACCTCCGGGTCTCCGAGATCTGCCTCGGCTCCTGGCTCACCTACGGCGGCGGGGTCTCCCGCGCCCAGGCCGAGGGCTGCGTGGCGCGGGCCTTCGACCTCGGGGTGAACTTCATCGACACCGCCAACGTCTACTCGGGCGGCGCCGCCGAGAGCTTCCTCGGCGAGGTGCTGCGCGGGCGCCCCCGCGGCTCCTACGTCCTCGCCACCAAGCTCTTCTTCCCCATGCCCGACGGCGGGCGCGGCCTCTCCGCCGACCAGGTGCGCCGGCAGCTCGACGCCTCGCTGAAGCGGCTGCGCGTGGACCACGTGGATCTCTACCAGTGCCACCGCTGGGACTCGGAGGTCCCGGTGGCCGAGACGGTGGGGGCGCTGGAGGAGGCGGTGCGGCAGGGCAAGGTCCGCTGGCTGGGCTTCTCCGAGTGGAACCCCGATCACATCCGGGCGGCCCTGGCCGTGCCCGGGGCGCGCTTCGTCTCCAGCCAGCCGCAGTACTCGATGCTCTACCGGGACTGGGAGCGGGAGGTCTTCCCGCTCTGCGCCCGGGAGGGGATCGGCCAGATCGTCTGGTCGCCGCTGGCCCAGGGCATCCTCACCGGCAAGTACCGGCCCGGCCAGGCGCCGCCGGCCGACTCCCGCGCCGCCAGCAAGGCCATGGGCGGCTTCATCCACTCGCGCCTGACCCCGGAGAACCTGGCGCGCGTGGAGCGGCTGCGCCCCGTCGCCGCGGAGCTGGGGCTGTCGCTGGCCCAGCTGGCCCTGGCCTGGGTGCTGCGGCGCCCCGAGGTCGCCTCGGCCATCATCGGCGCCACCCGGCCGGAGCAGGTGGAGGAGAACGCCGGGGCCTCGGGCGTGACCCTCCCCGCCGAGGCGCTGGAGCGGATCGAGCGGGCGCTGGCCTGAGCGT
>JAJZTO010000430.1:810-2787 GCA_021848865.1 Myxococcales bacterium | reverse complement strand
CGGCGGAGCCAGCGCCGCCTCGACCGCCTCGGCGAGGGCCGGCGACAGCTCCGCCAGCTCCCCCATGCGCCGGGCGGCCACCGCGGCCAGCGGGTGGCCGGGGGCGCGCTCCACCAGCGCGGCGAGCTGGCGCTCCTCCCCGGCGTCGTCGAGCGACCGGCGGGCCGCCCAGGCCGCGCCGAGCCGCGCCCAGGGGTCGGCGGGATCGCGCCGCACCGCCTCGGCGAAGCGGCGGCCGGCGACCGCGCCGTCGCCGCGCAGCAGCGCCTCGAAGCCGTCCCGGGCCACCTCCCGGGGAGGGGCGGTGCCGGCGTCGGCGTCGCCCAGCTCCTTCCGCGCCGCGGGGCCGGCGCAGGCCGCGAGGGCCGCGGCCAGGGCCAGGGTTCGCGCCGGGCCCCTCACGGCCGGCTCCGGGCGGCGGCGGGCGCCGGGGCGGCGGCCCGGACCTGCGGGCGCACCACCACCCGGCGCGCCAGCGCCTGGTCGAGGCCGGAGAGGAACTCCCGGAAGGCCGGGTAGTCGGCGGCGGCCACCCGCCCGGTGCGGAAGACCACCTGGCAGTCGGCCCGCACCGCCCCGGCCTCGCCTCGCAGCGTCACCGCCCAGCTCCCGAAGGGCGTGTCGGCGTGGGCCGGGGGCGGCAGGTCGGCCGACGTCCCCTCCGGCAGCAGGACGCGGTAGGCGAAGCGCAGCTCGTGGGGATCGCCGATCACCAGGTCCTGGCGGCGCGTGGAGGTGGCGGCGTAGCCCTCGACGTACCCCTGGACGGCGCCGAAGGGGCGGAAGGACAGGGTCCCGTCGGTCCGGTCGGCGAAGCGCGGCTCCTCGAGCCGGTAGCCGAGCACCACCTCCTCCTCGAGCCGGGAGAGGTCGGAGGCGGTGACCTGCCGCACGGTGAGGCCGGGGAACACCCGCGCGAAGGCCTGCTCCAGCGCCGCGCGCCGGTCGGCCTCCGACTGGTAGGCGCGGCGGTAGGCGGCGGCGGGCTGGCCATGGACGCGCGTCTCGCCGTCCATCGCCGCGCTGCCGTCGCGGGCGAGCCGGATCTCCATGGTGGTGGCGGTGCCGTTCTCCTCGGGCCGGGCCGGCGGGATGCTCGTGAAGCGGGCGGGCGCGCCCGGGTTCACCACCAGCACCGTCGCCCCGCGATCCTCGCCCGGCAGGTCGTGGGTCCCGTGGAAGCCGGCGGTGCCGTCGAGCCAGAGGTCGAAGTCCGGGACCCAGGTGATGGCGTGGTTGAAGATGGAGAGCGAGGCCGGCCGATCCGGCATGGCGCCGAGGTGGCGCATCCGCAGCAGCACCAGCCGCGAGTCGATCCCCAGGACGCCCAGCAGGGCGTGGGTCAGGCTGGCCTTGTCCTTGCAGTCGCCGTAGCGGCGCGCGAGCACCTCGTCGACGCGGTAGGGCTTGAACCCGTGGATGCCGAACTCCAGCCCGACGTAGCGGATGTTGGTGACCACGAAGGCGTGCACCGCCTCGACCAGCGCCCGCTCGTCGCCCGCCTCGGGCTGCCCGGCGGCGCGCCGCGCCGCCAGCGTCTCGCGGCGGAGGCGCTCCGCCGTGGCCCGGACCTCGGCGTCGGGCACCAACTGCTCCCGCACCAGCCCCCACCAGAACGCCGCCACCTGGTCCCAGGTGGCGTAGGTGGAGACGTGCAGGAAGGGGGTGGTCTCGCTCGGCCCCGGCGCGCCCGGCTCGGACGGCAGCGGCGCCAGGTCCCGGGCGCTCCAGCGGTGCTCGGTGCCGTCGCGGAGCTCCCGGTCGGTCCGGACCACCCCCGCCGGCGGGTCGCTGGCGTGGATGGGACGGCCCGGCGGCATGAGCAGCACGTACTCCCAGCGCAGGCGCCGGGTGCGGTCGCGCAGGAAGAGCAGGTCGCCGAAGTAGTCGGAGAGCAGGTTCTCGCCGGCGACGTCGTCGGTGCGGGTGGTCAGCTCCAGGAGGTCGCCGCGCCGCAGCTGCGGGAAGCCGACCACG
>JAJZTO010000430.1:0-800 GCA_021848865.1 Myxococcales bacterium | reverse complement strand
ATCCACGCCGCCGACTCCAGCACCGCGCCGTCGGGCCGGGTGACGCGCGCCCGCTCCACCCGCAGCTCCTGGCGGCCCGGGGTGTAGGCGAAGACGTGGTGGCGCAGCCGCTCGGCGCCGCGGTCGGTGAGCACCTTCACCACCAGCTGGTGGACCCGGGAGGAGAGGCCGGAGGGGTAGACCTTCACCACCCGCAGCTCGCCGAGGATGACGGCGTCGTCCCCGGGGTCGGCGGCGTGGATCCCCGCGGGTCCGGCCGGGCGTCCCGGGCTCGCCTCCGCCCCCGCCCGCTCCGCCCGCCCTTCGTACTCCTTCGCCAGGGCGCGCGCGTCGAGCAGGTAGGGGTCCTCGAAGCGCTCCCGCTCCGGCTGCACGGCGCGGAGCAGCTCCTTCAGCTGCGGGTTCTGGGGCCGCAGCTCCAGCGCCGCCTGCAGGTCGGCCACGGCGTCGGCGGTCCGGCCGGCGCGCAGCCGGGCGCGGCCGCGCCGTTCCCGGACCTCCGGCTCGTCGGGGCAGATCCGCGCCGCGGCGGCGAAGGCGGTCTCGGCCTCCTCGATCCGGCCGTTGGCGGCGAGCAGGTCGGCGAGGCGGAGGCGGGCCGCGAGGTCGCCCGGGTCGAGCCGCAGCCCCTCCTCGAGCAGCGCCACCGCGCCGTCCACGTCCCCCGAGGAGGTGGCGAGCCGCTCCAGCGCGTAGCGGGTGGAGGCGTCGTCGAAGCGCAGCGCCAGGGCCTTGTGCCAGAGGCGGGCGGCCTCGCCGAGGCGGCCCAGCGCCCGCGCCGCGCGCGCCGCGGCCACGAC
>JAJZTO010000429.1 GCA_021848865.1 Myxococcales bacterium | reverse complement strand
GATCTGACCTGCGCTTCTTCTTCTACGGGATCCGCGAGGCGGTGGCGGCGTCGCTGCGCCGCGGGGAGCTGCCCGGCTGGCAGCGCGGCCTCTTCCTCGGCTACCCGCTCCCGGGCGATCCGCAGGCGGCCCTCTTCGACCCGGCCACCTGGCTCACCCTCCCCTGGGACGCGCCGCGGGCCCTGACGCTGGGGGCGCTCCTCCACCTGGTGGTGGGAGGCTGGGGGATGCTCTGGTGGATGCGCCGGCGCGGCCTCCCCGCCGCCGCCGGGCTCCTCGCCGCGCTGCTGTTCGCGCTGGGCGCCAAGCAGACGGTCCACCTGCAGCACTGGAACTTCGCCGCCTCCACCGCCTGGTGGCCCTGGATGCTCGGGGGGCTCGAGGCCTTCGCCGCCGCCGGGCGGGGGCGCTACCTCCTGGTGACCGCCGCCGCCGCCGCCCTCTCCTGGTTCGGCGGCGCGGCCCAGATGGCCTACTTCGGGACGCTGGTGGCCGGCGCCTACGCGGTGGTGCTGGCCCCGGCGCTCTGGCGGCGGCGCCCCGCCGACGCGGTGCTGGCGCTCCTGGCCGCGCCCCTCGGGCTATTGCTGGCCGGGCCGGCGGTGCTGCCGGCCGCGGAGCTGGCGCGGCTCGGCCCGCGCGGCGCCGGGGTGGACTACTCCTTCGCCACCAGCTGGAAGTGGCCCGACCGGCAGGGGCTGGCGCTCCTGCTCCTGCCCCGCGCCTTCGGCGGGAGCTGGCAGGTGGACGAGATGAACCTGTGGGAGGCCACCGGCTACCTCGGGATCCTCCCGCTGGCGCTGGCGGCCGCGGCCCCGCTGCGCCGCCGCGGCGCCTGGCTGTTCCTGCTCCTGGGCGTCGCCGGCGTCTGGCTCTGCTTCGGCGAGGACGCCTGGCTCGGGCTCCACCACCTGCTCTACCGGTGGCTCCCCGGCTTCGGCGCCTTCCGCAACCCGACCCGGACGCTGATGGTGACCGCCTTCGCCTCGGCGCTGCTCTCGGCCGAGGCGCTGGCCGCGCTCCTCGAGCCGGGCGGGGGGCGGCGGGCCCTGCGGGCCGGGGCCGCGCTCACCGCGATCGCGGGGGCGGCGCTGCTCCTCCCGCGGCTCCCCGGGTTCACCCTGGACCGGGCGGCCGCGGCCCGCGGGGCGGTGATCGCCGAGGGGCTGGCCCTGGCCGGCGTCGCCTGGCTCGGCCTCCGGTCGGCCCTGCTGCGCCGGCGCCGGACGGCGGCGGCCTGGGCGCTCGCCGCGGTGGTCCTCTGCGGCGTGGACCTGCACCTCGCCTTCGGGAGCTGGAACGAGGTCGCGCCCGCCGCCGCCGAGGTGCCGCCGCTCGCCGAGGTCGCCGCCCTGCTGCCCCCGGCCCCGGCGCCGCGCCGGGTGGCGGTGATCGCCCACTGGGGCGAGACCGCCAACGCCGCGCTGCGGCGCGGCTTCGAGGGGGCCACCGGCTACGGCCCCAGCTCCATCCAGCGGGTCCGGGCCCTGCTCGAGGCCACCCAGGAGGACCGGCTGGCGCCGCCGACGCCGGTGTCCCACGACGTGAACTTCCCGCGGCCGCGCCCCGCCTCGGCGCTCTGGCCGCTCTTCTCGACGCCGCTGGTGGTGAGCGACGAGCCGCAGCCGCTGCCCCGGGTCGGCGAGGCGCGGCCCGAGTACCCCTGGCAGGGGCCGCTGGTCCTCTACCGCGCCGAGGCGCTGCCGCGGGTCTTCTGGACCGGGAGCTGGGAGGCGCACGGGGACGAGGGGATCGGAGGGGCCCTGCGGCGCGCCGCCCGCGGCGAGGTGGCGCTGCTCGCCGATCCCCTGCCCGGCCTCCCGCCCCCGGCGCCGGCGGCGCCGCCGCTCCCGGCCGCGGACGTGCGCGTCGAGCCGGACCGGCTCACCGCCACCGTCGACGCCCCGGCCCCGGGGCTGGCGGTGGTCCTCGATCCGTCCTTCCCGGGCTGGACGGCCACGGTGGACGGGCTCCCGGCCCCCATCGCCCGCGCCGACTACGCCTTCCAGGCGATCCCGGTGCCGGCCGGCCGCCACCGGCTGGCCCTCGCCTACCGCAGCGGATCGCTGCGCCGGGGCGCGCTCCTCGCCGCGGCGACCCTCGGCGGGCTGCTCGCCGCGCTGGCGTGGCGCCGGCGGCGCCCCCGCCCCGCCTGAGGAGCCGGGCCCCCGCGCCGCGCGCGGTATCATCGGCGCCGGGGAGGTGCGCCGTGCTCGACACCGTCGACCTGGACGCCGAGCTCACGCGGGAGGAGTACCGCAAGGCCTTCTGGCCGCTGCGCGACCGGCTCTCGGTCCTGCAGCGGGCCGTCTACGAGGCCGGCATCCCGGTGGCGGTGGTCCTGGAGGGCTTCGAGGCCTCGGGCAAGGGCGACACCATCGTGAAGATGGTCGGGCGCATCGACCCCCGCGGCTACCAGGTCCACGCCACCCTCGCCCCCACCGAGGAGGAGCGGGCCCACCCCTTCCTCTGGCGCTTCTGGAGGCGCATCCCGGCGCGCGGCGAGATGGCCGTCTTCGACCGCTCCTGGTACCGGCGCGTCCTCGCCGACCGGGTGGAGCGCGAGGTGCCGCGCAAGGCGTGGCGGCTCGCCTACGACGAGATCAACCAGTTCGAGCGCACCCTGGCGGACGACGGCACGCGCATCGTGAAGTTCTTCCTCCACCTCTCCCGCGACGAGCAGCGGCGCCGCCTGGAGAAGATGGAGCGGGACCCGTACCAGGCCTGGCGCGTCACCCGGCGCGACTGGGCGGCGCACCGGCGCTACCGGGAGATGCGCGAGGCAGATCGG
>JAJZTO010000428.1 GCA_021848865.1 Myxococcales bacterium | reverse complement strand
CCTGGAGCCGGTCCGGGCAGCCGGCGCCGTCGGGGCCTTTCGCCGCCTCGCGCCCGAGGTGCGGGCGCGGCCGACGGCGCTGGCGTCGTCCACGGCCAGGGGCCACGGCCGGCGGTCCACCCGCCCGCCGGCGAAGCTCCGCCTGGTGCCGCCGCCGTCGCGCCACGCCCTGGCCGCCCTGGAGCACACGGCCGCGGGGCGATCGGCCGAGGCCCTGCGCGAGGCCCGCGCCGCCTGCTATCACGATCCCCGGCAGCTCCTCTCCATGCTGGTGCTGGGGCGCGAGCTCCTGGAGGTGGACCGCTTCCGCGGGCGCGCCGTCCTGGCCGAGTTGCTCGAGTTGACGGGCGCGCTCCCGGCCGAGGCCACGGTCCCGCACGCGCCGGGCCTGTCGGTGAGCCAGGTCTCCGCGGCCGCCCAGCTCCTCATGAAGCGCGGGGATCGCCGGTGAGGCCGCCGAGCCTGGTCGTCGAACCGGGAGACGAGGCGCGCCTGGCCACCCAGGCTCGGGCCGTGGCCCGTGGCGCGCTGGCGCTGGCCGAGGGCCGCGCCACCGTCGCGGTGGTGACCTTCACGCTCGGTGGCCAGGCCTGCGCCATGGAGGCGAGCGCGGTGGAGCGCGCCGTGGCCCGCCTCGGCCCCATGGCCTCCGTGCCGCAAGCGGGCGGCGGCGCGCGACTGGTCGCCTGGGTGGACGAGCAGCCGGTCGCGGTGACCGATCTCGCCACGCTGGCGGGCCTGCCTCCCCGCACCGCGGTCGCGCTGGCGCAGGCCCCCGCGCTGCTGCTCGCGACGCCTGCCGGTGGCTCGCTGGTGGCGGTTGAGGGCCCGCTGGAGCTGGCCGAGAGCCGGCTGGACCTGGTGGCGGGCCCGGCGCTCGACGGCCTCCCGGGCCTGTGCCTGGCGGGGCGGCTGGAAGGGGGCGCGGCGCTGCTGGCCGCCTCCTGGCTGGTGGCCTGCGCCGGCGGGGCGCCGGGTCCGTGAGCATGGACGCCGCCACCCAGTCTCGCCTCGTGGGCCTGTTCGTCGCCGAGGCCGAGGAGGCGCTCCGGGAGCTCGGTGCCACGCACCGGCGGCTCGCCGACGGCTCCGGTGCGGAGGACCTCCGCGTGTTCGGGCGCACCGCCCACGGGCTCAAGGGCGCGGCCGCCGCGCTCGGGTTCCGTCCGCTGGCGCGCGTCATCCACCGGCTCGAGGAGGTGTCGCTCGGGCTCGCCGGCGCATCGGGCCCCGCGTGGTCGCAGCGGCACGGGCGGCTCGCCCTGGCGCTGGAGCTGCTGGATCAGGGCGTGGCCCACATGTCGGTGGCCGGGCTGTCGTCGTTTCCAGCCGGCGTCACCGAGGCCATCGCCAGGGCGCTGGACGGCGGTGAGGAGGCCGGCGCCGCCGAGGGGAACGTGGCCGGTCCGGGCCCGGCCGGTCACACGGCCGCACCGGCCATGGCCCCGGCTCAGGCCATCGAGGGGGCCGCGGAGCGGCTCAACGTCCCGGCGACCGACGTGGACGAGGCCCTGCGACTCGCCGCCTCGGTGGCGCGCGCCGTGGCCCAGCTGCACGGATCGCTGGGGGGCGTGGACGGGCCGCTGGCGGGCGCGACGCAGGGGCTGGCGGCACGGGCGGAGCGGCTCGAGGCCATCATCGCCGGGTTGCGCCTCCTGCCCGCCGAGGTGGCCCTCTCCGGCCTGAAGGAGGAGGTCGAGGCGCTGGCGAACGCCCTGGGCAAGCAGGTGGTGCTGTCCGTGGAGGGATGGGAAGTGCGGGCCGATCGCCGCACGCTCCAGGCGGCCCGCGGGACGTTGCGGCACCTGGTCCGCAACGCGGTCGATCACGGCATCGAGACCCCGGCGGCCCGGCGAGCCGCCGGCAAGCCGCCGGCCGGGGTCCTCTCGCTCCGGGTGAGCAGCGCCGAGGGCGCGCTGCAGGTCATGGTGGCCGACGACGGCGCCGGCTTCGACGTGGCGGCCGCGCGGGAGGCGCTGGTCCGGCGCGGCGACGATGCGTCGCGCGTCCAGGCCATGCCCGAGTCGGAGGTGCTGGCGCGCTTCGCGGCGGAGGGTGGCTCGACCCGCCGGCAGGTCACCGAGGTCTCCGGGCGCGGTCTCGGCCTGTCGGCGGTGGCGGCCCTGGCGCGAGACGCGGGGGGGGCCTTCTCGGTCCGAAGCGAGCATGGGCGCGGAAGCGCCGTCACCTTCTCGCTGCCGCTCGACGTCTACTCGGTCGAGGCGCTGGTGGTCTCGGCTGGGGAGCGCACGCTGGGGATCCCGGTCCAGGCGCTGGAGCGGACCGTGCTCCTCCACGGTTCGGACCAGGCGGTGGCCGGCCCGACCGGTCGGACCCTCGCCGCCGGCGAGAGCATCGTCCCGCTGATCGGCCTCGCCGAGACCCTCGGGTTGGAAGCCGAGCCCGGCGGCGAGCGCTTCGCCCTGGTGCTCCACGGATCCGAGGGTGCGGTCGCGCTCGCCGTCGACGACATCGGCGCGGTGGTGGCGGTGGTCCCGTCGCCGGTGCCAGGGGCCGCCGGCGCCGGGGCGCTGGTCGCGGGCCTCGCCAGGCTGGCCGACGGGACCACGCTCCAGGTGCTCGATCCCCGGGGGCTGGTCGCCGCGGCGCGCGCCGCCGCTCGCCGGCCCCGCCCCCCGCGCCAGCAGCCGTCGCCGGCGCCGGCGCCCGAGCCCATCGCGCCGCGGCCCGGGCCGGGCCCGGTCCCGGCCCGGCGCGACGTGGTGCTGGCCGAGGACTCACTGGCCACCCGCGAGGTGCTGCGCGTGCTCCTCGAGGAGCAGGGCTTCGTGGTGCGGCTCGCC
>JAJZTO010000427.1 GCA_021848865.1 Myxococcales bacterium | reverse complement strand
GTCGCGGTGAAGGGCTGGCAGGTGGCGGAGGTGGCGCCCCGGCTCGTCCCGCTGCTCCGCCCCGAGGGCTTCGCGGTGCCGCTGGAGAACGGCGTCGAGTCGGCCGGCCACCTGGCCGCGGCGCTGGGCGAGGAGCGGGTCGCCGGCGGCCTCTGCTTCCTGCTCTCGCGCATCGAGGAGCCGGGGCGCGTCGTCCACGCCGGCGAGAGCCTGAAGGTGACGGTGGGGGAGCGGCGCGGCCCCACCGGGAGCCCGCGGCTCGAGGCGCTGTGCGCGACGCTCCGCGCGGCGAAGGTGGACGCGGTGGTGGCCCCGGACATCGACGCGGCCACCTGGGAGAAGTTCCTCTTCATCGAGCCCTTCGGCGCGGCCGGCGCCGTCACCCGCGCGCCCCTGGGCGTCCTGCGGCGCGGGCGCGAGACCCGCGAGCTGCTCGTCGCCGCGATGGAGGAGGTCGCGTCGCTGGCGCGGGCGCGGGGGGTGCGCCTCCCCGGCGGGGCGGTCGCCCGGGCGCTGGACGCGATCGACCGGATGCAGGAGGGGGCCACGGCGTCGATGCAGCGCGACCTCGTGGCCGGGCGCCCCTCGGAGCTGTTCGACCAGACCGGCGCGGTGGTCCGGCTGGCGCGCGAGGCCGGGCTGCCGGTCCCGGTCCACGCCTTCCTCTGGGCGGCGCTCCTTCCCCAGGAAGAGGCGGCCCGCCGCGCCGCCGGCCTCCCCGCGGCGCGCTGAATCGGGACCGGGCGGCTCCGCCTTTCCGGCGCTTTTCCGGCCCGGCCGGTGGATCTCACACCCCCGGACGTGCGAGAAGCCTGCCCCGTGCTCCGCAAGATCATCGAGATCGACGAGTCGAAGTGCGACGGCTGTGGCGACTGCATCCCCTCCTGCGCCGAGGGGGCGCTGGCGGTCGTGGACGGCAAGGTGAGGCTGGTCCGCGACCTGTTCTGCGACGGCCTGGGCGCCTGCCTGGGCACCTGCGAGAAGGGGGCGCTCCAGGTGGTGGAGCGCGAGGCGGAGGCCTTCGACGAGGGGGCGGTCCACGCCCACCTCGCCACCCGCGAGCGCCACCCGCGGCCCGGGCCGCGCGCGCTCCCGGTGGCCCCGGCCGGCCCCGCCGCCGGCTGCCCCGGCACGCGCCCGGTGGACCTGGCCCCGCGGCGCGGCCTCACCGTGGTGCCGAGCGAGCCGGTCGGGCTGCCGGCGCGGCCCGCCCAGGGCGGCAGCCGGCTCGGGCAGTGGCCGGTGCAGCTCGAGCTGGTGAGCCCCGGCGCGCCCTACTTCCGCGACGCCGACCTGCTCGTCGCCGCCGACTGCGTCCCCTTCGCCTACGCCCGCTTCCACGACGACTTCCTGGCGGGGAAGCGGCTGGTGGTCGGCTGCCCCAAGCTCGACGACAACCAGGGCTACGTGGCGAAGCTCACCGAGATCCTGCGGCGCGGCACCATCCGCAGCGTCACGGTGGTGAAGATGGTGGTGCCGTGCTGCGGCGGCATCGCCATGGCGGCGCGCCAGGCCATCGCGCTCGCCGGCAAGCCGGTGCCGTACCGCGAGATCACCGTCGGCATCGACGGTGGCGTCGTCGCCTGACGGGACGCGGCCCGGTCGGCGCCTCCTTTGGGGGAGCGCTTGACACCGTCGATGTCTAGACTTAGTCCAAAGAGCGTGAACCCGAACCTTCCCGGACGGCTGCGCGAGGCCGGCATCCAGCCGTCCGCCCAGCGCCTGGCCGTCGCGGAGTACGTGCTCGACACGGTGGACCACCCCTCGGCCGACCAGGTCTGGGCCGAGGTGAAGCTGCGCCTGCCGATGATCTCGCGCGCGACCGTCTACAACACCCTGAACCTCTTCGTCGATCACGGGCTGCTCCGGCAGCACCTGCTCGCCGAGGGGCGCGTGGTCTTCGACCCGAACACCGCCCCGCACCACCACTTCGTGGACGACGCCACCGGCGCCATCCTGGACGTGCCCTGGGAGGCGGTGGACGTGCGCCGGGTGGAGGATCTCGACGGGCTCGACGTCCGCGAGTTCCAGGTGGTGATGCGCGGCCGGAAGAAGGGGCGCGGTCCGGCCTGACCGGCCGCGGACCGGGACCGTGAGCCGCCGGCGCCGGCCGGGGTAGACTCGCCCGGCCATGCCCGCCCCCCTCGCCGACTTCCGGCCGCCGCTCGAGGTCGAGGCCTTCCACGCGCTGAACTTCGACGGCGGTCCGCTCCTCGACGCCGCGGCACGCCTCCTCTCGGCGCACCTCTTCGGCGTGGCGGTGGGCGTGGGGCTGGCCCTGCTCCTGTGGCGCGCCCTGGGGCGCGCGGCGCTGCGGGGCGTCGTGTCGATGGGGCTCGCCATCGTGATCGCGGACGCGGGGGGCTCGCAGCTCATCCGGCCGCTCTTCGGCCGGCGCCGCCCCTGCTACCTGCTCCCGGCCCGGGAGGTGCGCTGGCTGCTCCACGCCGCCGACGTGCCGTCGATGCCCAGCCTGCACGCCGCCAACCTCTTCGCGCTGGCGATGGTGGCGAGCCTCGCCGACTACCGGCTGGCGCCGCTCGCCTACGCCCTCGCCACCGCCGTCGCCTGGTCGCGCGTCTACGGCGGGGTCCACTGGCCGCTCGACGTGGTCGGGGGCGCCGCCTGGGGTTCGCTCGCCGGGCTCGTCGCCTGGGCGATCGTCTCGCGGCTCCTGCGGGACCGGCGCGCGTCCGTCCGGCGCGGCTGACGGCGCTCAGCGGCGGCGCTTCGCGGCGCGGCCCGCCGGCTGGCGCGCGCCCTTCCCGGCGCCGCGGCGCGGCGCGCCCCTCGGTGCCGCCTTCC
>JAJZTO010000426.1 GCA_021848865.1 Myxococcales bacterium | reverse complement strand
AACGGGAAGACCTACCTCGACAAGAACGAGATGCCCCGCGAGGCGCTGGCCGACGCCCTCCAGGCCGAGTACGCCCGGCTCCCCGGCCACCCCATCATGGTGAAGGGCGACGCGGCGCTGGACTACAAGACCATGCGCCAGATCATCCTGGAGATCTCCAAGACCCACGTGCTCGGGGTGTCGCTGGCGGCCCACCAGCTGAAGGAAGGGGAGGGCCACTAGCCATGGGGATGCAGGTCGGGACCAAGCGGCCCGTCAACGACATCAACGTCACGCCGCTCATCGACGTGGTGCTGGTGCTGCTCATCATCTTCATGGTGCTGACGCCGCTCGCCGAGAAGCAGATGTACAGCCGGGTGCCGGACTACATGCCGGAGGCGCAGCCGGTGCCGCCCGACGCCGTGCCGCCCGACCAGACGATGCTCACCGCGCTGGCGAACGGCCAGGTCCTGCTGAACAAGCAGCAGATGACGATGGAGCAGGCGATGCCGCTCCTGGAGAAGGCCTACCAGGACCGGCCCTCCAAGGTGCTCTTCTTCAACGCCGAGGACACGGCCAAGTACGGCCTGGCCGTGAAGGTCCTCGACCTGGCCCGGCAGGCCGGCGTGAACACCATCGGCATGATGACCGACCCGCCCATGGTGCAGCCCGAGCCCGAGCCCGCGCCCGCCGCGCCGCCCGCGAAGTAGCGGCGGGGCTCGTCCCCGCCCCGCGGACAGGGGAACCAGGATTTCCGCCCCGTAGCGGCGGGGCTCGTCCCCGCCCCGGCGTCCCCTCAGTCCAGCCGCCGCAGCAGCGCCTCCAGCTCCGCCGGGAGCGGGCTCTCCACCCGCACCCGCGCGCCCCCCTCCGGCGGATCGAACCCCAGCCGCGACGCGTGCAGCGCGTGGCGGGCGAAGCCGGGCAGCCGCGCCGCCTCGCCGCCGTAGCGCTCGTCCCCGACCACCGGGTGGCCCAGGAAGGCGAGGTGGGCGCGGATCTGGTGCATGGCGCCGGTGACGATCCGCACCTCCACCAGGGTGTGGGCCGCCAGCCGGCGCACCGGCTCGTACCAGGTCTCGGCGGGCCGGGGCGCGCCCGCCCCCTTCGCGGCGAGCCGCGCCGCGGCCCGCTCGTCCGGCACCGGGACGGAGCGCCCGCCACGCTGGGCCAGCGGCACCGAGCAGACGCCGCCGGCGGGGAGCCGCCCCTGGACCACCGCCTGGTAGATCTTCTCCACGGTGCGGGCCGCGAACTGGGCCCGCAGCGCCGCCCAGGCGGCCGGGTCCCGCGCGAAGAGCACGCAGCCGCTGGTCCCGGCGTCGAGCCGGTGGACCGCCCCCCCCTCCCGCGGATCCTCCGAGGCGCCGGCGCACTCCGGGTGCCGGGCGGCGACGGCGCCGGCGAGCGAGCCGCCCTCGCCGGCGGCCAGGGGGTGGGTGGGCAGGCCGGCCGGCTTGTCCACCACCAGCCAGCGCGGGGAGGAGGCCAGGACGGCGAGCGGCAGCCCGGGCTCGGGCGCCGGCGCGCCGGCCGGCTCCGGGAGGTCGATCTCCACCGGCGCCCCCGGCTCGGCCGGGTCGCTGGCGCGCGCCCGCCGCCCGCGGACCCGCACCGCGCCGGCCGCGAAGGCCTGCTTCACCGCGGCCCGCCCGGCGCCGAGGGCGTCGGCGAGCGCCCGGTCGAGCCGGCCCCGGGCGCCGGCGGGAAGTTCCAGCTGTCGCCTCACGCACCGCCTCCTCTCGCCGCCCGCGCCCGGAGACGCGAGCCTAGGTCCCCCCCGGCCCGGAGTCGAGGGGCGGGCCCGACCCGCCCTGGCCCGGGGCCGGGCCCCGGGCTATGGATCCGCCGTGCCCCGCCCCCTCGCCCTGCCCCTCGGCCCCGACGCGGTGCGCGACCTCCAGGTCGGCGACGAGGTGCTCCTTCGCGGACGGATCGTCACCGGCCGCGCCCCCGCCCACCGCTGGCTGGCCGCCGCCGAGCGGCCGGAGGTCCGGGCCCTGGCCGAGGGCTCGCTGGTGTACCACTGCGCGCCGGTGGTGGCGCGCCAGCCGGGGGGCGGCTGGCGGCTCTTGGCCGCCGGGCCCAGCGCCTCGATGCGGATGGAGGAGTGGCAGGCCGCGGTCATCGCCCGCTACGGCCTCCGCGCGGTGCTCGGCAAGGGCGGGATGGGGCCGCGCACGCTGGAGGCGCTCCAGGCCCGCGGAGCCGTCTACCTGCACGCCGCCGGCGGGCTGGCGGTGGGGCTGGCCCGGTGCGTGGTGCGGGTGCACGCCGTCCACCAGCTCGAGGAGCTCGGCGCGGCGGAGGCCCTGTGGGCCGTCGAGGTGGTGGACTTCCCGGCGATCGTCACCATGGACGCGCACGGGCGGAGCCTGCACCAGCTGGCCTCCGGCGACGCCGGGCTCCTCGTCCAGCAGCTCATGGGACCGGCGCCGGGCTCCGCTCCGGAGCCGTCCGCATCTCCACCAGCCCGGGGAAGAGCTGCTTCTCGGTGAAGAGGCGGCGGCCGCCGCGCGGGACGCGCGCCGTCGGCCGCTCCAGCCACATGCGCGCCCGAGCGGTGCCGCGGTGGGCGAAGGGCGCCAGCAGCGGCGCCGGGGCGGCGGAGAGGTACCGGCGCAGCAGCCCGCGCACCCGCCGGCCGTAGGCGGCCGGCTCCAGCTCCGCGTGGCGCCGCCCCCGGTGGAGCGAGCCGTCGAAGCGGGTGGAGGCGTGGTACAGCTCGTGGAGCACTGTGGCGACGCGCTCCTCCGGCGTCGAGTCGCGGAACCAGAGCGGCCGCAGGGTGATGACGTAGAGGACGCGGCGGCCGGCCAGGGCCACCTGGGG
>JAJZTO010000425.1 GCA_021848865.1 Myxococcales bacterium | reverse complement strand
ATGTTCGTTCCCGCGCTGGTCGTGGCCCTTTCGGCCGCGCCGGCGGAGACATCGCAGACCCTCTCGCTCGTGGACGCGACCCGCGCGGCGATGGAGCACAACCCGGAGCTCGCAGAGGCATCTTCGGGGGCGCGCGCCGCGGAGGCTGGCGTGCGCGGTGCGTGTCGGTTTGCTGAGGGATGGGACCCCGCCGTTGCAGAAGCATTCCCCCCGCGGGTCCGCATCGGCGTGACGTCTCCTACTTGCCCTTCTTCTCCAGCTTCTGTCCAGCCTTCTGCCCGGGCTTGAGCCGGCCGCGGTAGGACTCGCCCTCGATGACGAGGTCGTAGGCGTTGGAGGTGAAGCGGTCGATGGCGGCCTGGGCGCGCACCGGGTCGGCGAAGGTGGCGAGCCACTCGTCAGGGCCGCGGTTCGAAGTGACGATCATCGAGCCGGCGCGGTGGCGCTCGAAGATGATCTCGTGGGCGTCGCGGCTCTCCTGAGCGTCCATGGCGTCGAGGCCGAAGTCGTCGACGATGAGGAGGTCGACGGCGAGGAGCGCGCGGAGCTCCTTCTCGTGGGTCTGGGTGAGCCGAGCGTGCTTCAGGCTCTTGAGGAGCCGGTCGGTGGAGACGGCCAGGACCGAGTAGCCGCGGCGGCAGGCGACGTGGCCGAGCGCGTGGGCGAGGAAGGTCTTGCCGACGCCGACGCTGCCCACGATGGTGACGTGGTGGTGGGACTCGATGAAGCGCAGCGAGGCGAGCTCGTTGAGGAGCGCGCGATCGAACTCCACCTTGGCGGTCTCGTCCCAGCGCTCGAGCTGGGAGTCCTTGTCGAGGTGGCCGCGGTCGGCGCGGACGGCGGCGGCCTGGCCGTCGCGGCGGGTGGCCTCGTCGCCGAGGGCGAGCGCCAGGAAGTCTTGGTGGGGCATCTTCTGCTGGCGCGCCAGGGCGAGCCGTTCGGGCAGCGTGTCGAGCATGCGGGAGAGCTTGAGGCGGCGCAGGGTCGTCTTTAGCTCGGGCGAGATGAGGTCCGGGGTCACGTGTCGTCTCCTTCGTTCAGCCGCTCGCGACGCGCGAGCGGGAGGGCGTACTGGCTCGCCGGGCGCAGGTAGCGGGCGAGCGGGATGACCTGGGCGGTTGGCGGCGCGGCCAGGCGGGTGTCGAGACGCACCATGTCGGCGAGGCGGTAGACGTCGACCATGTCGGCGTCGAGCGCGGTCTTGCAGGAGGCGTCGAGGCGGGCGCCGTACTTGCGGGCGAGGCCGAGGAGCTTGAAGAGCTCGCGGAGGCGCCGCCACGGGAGCGGCTTGGCGGCGAGCGCCTCGGCGAAGCGGCCGACGTGCTCGCCGTGCTCCTTGGCCTGGCGGACGAAGAAGTCGGTGTCGCGCTGCCCGGCGGCGAGGGCCTCCGGCGGGAAGTCGGCCTTGTCGATGGAGCGCTGGCCCGGAGCCTTCCGCGGGTGCGTCTTCACGAGCTTTCCGTGCTCATAGAAGCGGACGAGCTGGATGTCGGCGCGGGCGCGCAGGATGTGCCGGCGCAGCTCGAAGGGGAGCGAGTAGAGGCTCTTCGCGACCGCGGCGAACTGATCGAGGGCCACCTTGCAGTCGGTCCAGAGCGGCACGTCGTAGGGCTCGCTCGGCGCCGGGAGCAGCGCGGCGCGCTCCTCGGCCTCGAAGTGCTCGCGCGGCAGCCGCTGTGTCCGGCTGTGCCGCGCCATCCCGTACTCCTCGAGGCTCCAGTAGCGCGCCCGGCCGCGCGCCTCGTCGAGCGTGCGCAACCGCTCCCCGCCGAAGCAGTCGTCGCGGACGGTGGGCACGGTCCGCTCGACGCGGGCCTTGTCCTTGGGGCGACGCACGCGCGTGGAGTCGATGCCGAAGCCGCGCGCCTGCGCGTACTCGAGGAAGGCGTCGGTGAACCGGGGCGCGATCGGATCGGGGTCGGCGACGATGGCCTTGGTGTTGTCGGGGATGACGACGTGGAAGACGCCGCCGAAGAACTCCCACGCCGCCTCGCACGCCTCGATGGCCGACTCGGTGGTCTCCCGGAAGACCGGGTAGACGAAGCGATGGCGGGACAGCACCGCGGTGAAGATCCAGGCCTTGAAGCGGCGCCGCTTCCCGAACAGGTCCGGCTCGAGCAGGATCATCCAGCCCGTGTCGACCTGGAGCTCCTTGCCGGGCTCGCCGTCGGCCACCGGCACCGTCGGGGCGCCGCTCCCGAACCCGAGCTGCGCCATCGCGAAGCGGCGGAGCGTGTCGTACCCGACCTCGACGCCGCGCCGGCGCAGCAGCTTCCCGACCTTCTTGAGCCGGACCCGGTGGCCGAGGTGGCCGGCGATGAACTCCCGGTGCGCCTCGCACACCGCCCAGCCCTCGCCCCGTGGCCGCCCCGTCGCCGGCTGCGTGGCGGCCACCACCGCCGCGACGAGATCGTCGTCGAGCGCGGCCAGCCCGTGCGACGACTCCACCCCGCGGGCGCGCGCCACCGCCAGGTAGCGCCGCACCGTCTTCACGTCGAAGCCCAGCTGCGCCGCGATCCCCTTCTTCGGGACGCCCAGCAGCCACAGCCTCAGGACCTCTTTGACCTCCAGCATCGTGACCTCTCGGAACGCCATCGCCGCCCTCCTGGTAGAGGGGGCATGGTCGCCGTCTGGTCACGTCGATGGGGGAGGGAATGCTTCTGCAAATCCCCAGGCCCGAGGGGGGAAAGCTTCTGCAAATCTCACGCGGCCGGGGTCCCTACCTTCTGCAAATCGACAACATGGCGCTCCCACGAGTGCTCATCGCGGACGGCGACCGGTATGCGATGCGGTTCCTGTCTCGTGTCCTCGGCGACTCGTAC
>JAJZTO010000024.1 GCA_021848865.1 Myxococcales bacterium | reverse complement strand
CTCGCCGCCGCCCGCCGGCACGCCGGTGAGCGTCGCCGCGGTCCGGCGCGCCACCCTGGCGGTGCGCGTCACCGGACCGGGGAGCACCGTCGCCCTGAACCTCCAGACGGTGCGGGCGCCCTTCGCGGGCACGCTTTCCGACCTGCGGGTCCAGGACGGCGACCGGGTCGCGGCCGGGCAGGTGCTGGGCCACGTCCTGGCGCGCGAGAGCGCGGCGGCGCTGGAGGGGGCGCGGGCCATGGCGCGGGAGGCGCGCACCCCCGCCGAGCGCGAGGACGCGGCGCGGGCGCTGGAGCTCGCCGGGAGGAGCCGGGTCGAGGCCGCGCTGCGCGCGCCGGCCGCCGGGGTGGTGGTCTCCCACCAGGCCAGCGCCGGCACGCTGGTGGCGCGGGGGCAGGAGGTGCTGGCCGTCGCCGCCGCCGGCTCCATCTCCTTCGTGGCGCGCCTGGCCCAGAGCGACCTGGCGCGGGTCCGGCCGGGCCAGCCGGCCGAGGTGGAGATCCCGGCGCTCCGGGCCACCGTCCCGGGCCTGGTCCACTCGATCCTCGCCGCCGGCGATGCCGCCGCCTTCGACGTCCCGGTGCGGATCGACCTGCGGAAGCCGCCCGAGGGGGTCGGGCTCTTCGGCACCGCCCGGGTCACCGTGGAGGAGCGGGCGGGCGTCCCGGTGGTCCCGGCCGCCGCGGTGCTGCGGGACGACGTCGCCGGCACGGCGCGGGTGGCGACGGTGACGCCCGGGGGGAAGGCCCGCTGGGTCGAGGTGCGGACCGGCGCGGAGCAGGGGGGCGAGGTGGAGCTCCTCCCGCCGGCGCCGGCGGAGGGGGAGCGGGTGATCACCGGCGGCATGGTGGGGCTGCCCGAGGGCGCGCCCGTCGAGGTGAGGCCGTGAACCTGGTCGGAGCGGTGCGCCGGAGGGCCCTGGCGCTCTACCTGCTCGTCGCCATCCTGGCGGCGGCGGGCGTGGCGGTGGTGCGCGGGCTGCCGGTGTCGATCTTCCCGCAGGTGACCTTCCCCATCGTGAAGCTCATCGCCGACGCCGGCGAGGTGCCGGCGGCCCGGATGATGCCCTCGGTGACCCGCCCGCTGGAGGAGGCGGTGCTCCGCGTGCCCGGCATCCGCTCGGTGCGCTCCACCACCTCGCGCGGCTCGTCGGAGCTGTCCGCCCAGTTCGCCTGGGGCACCGACATGGCGGTGGCCCTGCAGCGGGTGGAGGCCGAGACGCAGCGGATCCGCCCGTCCCTCCCCTCCGGGACCCGCATCGACGTCGCCTGGATGAACCCGGCCACCTTCCCCATCCTCGGCTACGCCCTCACCTCGGAGACGCGCTCGCAGGCCGACCTGCTGGCGCTGGCGGAGTACACGCTGAAGCCGGCGCTGATCCGCATCCCGGGCGTGGCCCAGGTGCAGATCCAGGGCGGGCGGCGCCGGGAGTTCCGGGTGGTGGTGGACCCGGCGGCGCTGGAGGCGCGCCGGCTCTCGGTGACCGACGTGGTGGCCGCGGTGCGGCGCGACGACCAGGTGCGCTCCGCCGGCCTGCTGGAGCGCAACCACGAGCTGTACCTCACCCTGGTCGGGGAGCGGGTCCACGACCTGGCCGGGCTCGCGGCCCTGGCGGTCCCGGTGCCGGGCGGCTCGCCGGCGACCCTGGGGCAGCTGGGGCGGGTGGAGACGGCGGACGAGGTGAGCTGGATCCGGACCAGCGCCGGGGGCAAGCCGGCGGTGCTGGTGAACGTCCTGCAGCAGCCCGCGGCGAACGCCGTGGCCATCGCCGCCGGCGTGCGCGAGCTGCTGGCGCGCCAGCCGCTGATCCCCCCGGACACGCGCTGGGCCACCTTCTACGACCAGGCCCGCTTCGTCTCCGACTCGGTGGCCGGGACGCGCGACGCCATCGCCATCGGCGTGGCACTGGCGGCGCTGGTGCTCCTGCTCTTCCTGCGCAGCTGGCGGCTCACCGCGGTGGCGGCGGTGAACGTCCCCCTCTCGGTGGCCATCGTCTTCCTGGGGCTCGGCCTCACCGGCCAGACGGTGAACCTCATGACGCTGGCCGGCATCGCCGCCGCGCTCGGCCTCATCGCCGACGACGCCATCGTGGTCGTCGAGAACGTCCACCGCCACCGCGAGGAGGGCGGGCCGGGCGATCCGGCCGAGACCGGCCTGCGGGAGATCCTGCCGGCGCTGCTGGGCTCGAGCCTCGCCACCACCGTCATCCTCCTGCCCTTCACCCTGCTCTCCGGGGTGGTGGGGGCCTTCTTCCGCCCGCTGGCGCTCACCATGGCGGTGTCGCTGGTGGTCTCCTTCCTGCTGGCGGTCACCTCGGTGCCGGTCGCGGCCGGGCTGCTGGAGGCGCGGGCCGTCCCGGCGCCGGGCCGGCTCCGCGCCGGGCTCGCCGCGGCCTGGCGGCGGGCCGGGGGCGGGCGGCTCTCCGCGGGCGCGCGGGCCCTGGGCGGGTGGTCCGGGCGCGCCTACGCCCGGCTGGTCGAGCTCTTCGTGGCGCGCGGCGCGGTCGCGGCGCTCCTCGCCCTGCTGCTCGCCGGCGGCGCGGCCTGGCTCTACCGCGGCATGGGGACCGACTTCCTGCCCTCGATGGACGAGGGCTCGATCATCATCGACTACTGGACGCCCCCGGGGACGTCGCTCGCCGACACCGAGCGGATGCTGGAGCAGGCCGAGAAGGTCATCCTCTCCCTGCCCGACGTCGAGGGCTACTCGCGCCGCACCGGGACGCAGCTCGGCTTCTTCATCACCGAGCCCAACAGCGGCGACTACGTCGTGAAGCTCAGGCCCCGCCGCCTGCGCCGCCCGGCCGACGAGGTCATCGACGCCCTGCGCACGCGCCTGGCCGCGGTCGAGCCGGCGCTCCACACCGACTTCGGCCAGCTCCTCGAGGACAACATCGGCGACCTCACCGGCGGCGCGCCGCAGCCGGTGAACGTGAAGATCTTCGGGGACGATCCGGCGCTGCTGCGCGCCCGGGCCCGGGAGGTGGCCGGCGTCGTCGCCGGCGTCGCGGGCGTCTCCGACGTCTTCGACGGGACGGTGGTGGCCGGCCCGGCCCTGGACGTCACCCTGCGGCCCGGGGCGGCGGCGCGCTACGGCCTCACCTCGGAGGACCTGCACGCCGCGGTCGAGCCGTCGGTCCAGGGGACGGTGGCCGGCCAGGTCCGGGTCGGGGAGCGGGTCTACGACCTGCGGGTCCTGGCGCCCGCCGGCCCGGCGCTCCCGGAGCTGCCGGTGCGCACCCCCTCCGGCGCCCTGGTGCACCTGGGCGACGTCGCCACCGTCTCCACCGGCGCGCCCGAGACCGAGATCCGGCGGGAGAACTTGAAGACCTACGCCAGCGTCACCGGGCGCATCGGCGGGCGCAGCCTGGGCGCGGTGATGGCCGACGTGCGGCGGGAGGTGGCGCGCCGGGTGCCGCTCGCCCCGGGGAGCTCCATCCACTACGGCGGGCTCTACGAGCAGCAGCAGTCCTCCTTCCGCGGCCTGCTCGGCGTGCTGCTGGCCGGGCTGGTGCTGGTGTCGGTGGTGGTGCTGGTGGAGTTCGCCGACTGGCGCGCGCCGCTGGTCACCTCGGCGGTGGCGGTGGCCAGCCTGGCGGGCGTGCTGCTGGCGCTCCGCCTGGCGGGCCAGACGCTCAACGTCTCCAGCTACGTGGGCGCCATCATGATGGTCGGCATCGTCGGCGAGAACGCCGTCTTCGTGATCCACGAGGCCCGCCTGGCGCTGCGGCGGGGGCTGGCGCCCGCCGAGGCCTGGGCGGCGGCGGCGCGGCGGCGGCTCCGGCCGGTGGCGATGACGGTGCTGGCCACCGGCTGCGCGCTGGCGCCGCTGGCGCTGGCGGTGGGCCAGGGCTCGCAGCTCATGCAGCCGCTCGCCATCGCGGTGATCGGGGGGTTCGCGCTCTCCGGGCCGCTGGTGCTGCTGGTGCTCCCCGGCCTCTACCACCTGCTCGACCCGAAGGGGCGGCTGGGGGCCTGACGCCCCTCGCGGCGCGGTAGGGCCCGTCCGCCTTCCCGTGTAGGCTCACCGCCCGGAGGTGCGCCATGGTCCCCGCCGCCCGCAACGACGCCCGCTTCCTCCTCGCCGCGCTGCTCGCCGCCTCGCAGGCCGCCTGCGCAGCGGCGGCGGCCCACGCCGCCGCGCTGGACGCCCGGCCGGCGGAGCGCCCGGCCACGGCTCCTCCGGCGGCCTCGGCCTCGGCCGCGGCGCCGGCGGCGAGCCCGGCCGCGCCCGCCCCGGCCGCTCCCGAGGAGGCCACCATCGCCGGGCTCCAGGCCGACATGGACGCGGGGCGGACCACCGCCCGGGCCGTCGCCGAGGCCTACCTCGCCCGCATCGCCGCGCTCGATCCGAAGCTCCACGCGGTGCTGGAGGTGAACCCCGACGCGCTGGCCATCGCCGGCGCGCTCGACGCCGAGCGCAAGGCCAACGGGCCGCGCGGGCCGCTCCACGGCATCCCGGTGATCCTGAAGGACAACATCGCCACCGCCGACAAGATGCAGACCACCGCCGGCTCGCTGGCGCTGGTCGGCGTCCGGCCGCCGCGGGACGCCACGCTGGTGGAGCGGCTGCGGGCCGCCGGCGCGGTGATCCTCGGGAAGGCCAACCTCTCCGAGTGGGCCAACATCCGCTCGCCCCGCTCCTCGAGCGGCTGGAGCGCCCGCGGCGGCCAGACCCACAACCCCTACGCCCTCGACCGCAACCCCTGCGGCTCCTCCTCCGGGACGGCGGTGGCGGTGGCCGCGAACCTCGTCGCCGTGGGGGTCGGCACCGAGACCGACGGCTCCATCACCTGCCCCTCGGCGATGACCGCCCTGGTCGGGGTGAAGCCCACCGTGGGGCTGGTGAGCCGGGCCGGGATCATCCCCATCTCCCACAGCCAGGACACCGCCGGCCCCATGGCCCGCACCGTCGCCGACGCCGCGGCGCTGCTCACGGCGATGGCCGGCGCCGACGACGACGACCCGGCGACCAAGGCGGCGCACGGCAAGCCGGTCGACTACGTCGCGGCGCTCGACCCGGAGGGGCTCCGGGGCGCGCGCGTCGGCGTCCCGCGCGCCAAGATCTTCGGGATCTCGCCGGAGGCCGACCGGGTGGCCGAGGCGGCCATCGCCGCGCTGAAGGCGGCGGGGGCGGTGATCGTGGACCCCGCCGACATCCCGCACTACGGCGAGTACGACGACGCCGAGCTGGAGGTGCTGCTCACCGAGCTGAAGGCCGACCTGGCCGCCTACCTGGCGGCCTGGGCGCCGGGGGGGCCGGTGCGCACGCTCGCCGACGTCATCGCCTTCGACGAGCGCCACCGCGCCGAGGAGATGGCCTTCTTCGGCCAGGAGCTGTTCCTGAAGGCGCAGGCCAAGGGGCCGCTCACCGGCGCGGCCTACAGGAAGGCGCTGGCCCGGTGCCGGAAGCTCTCGCGCGCCGAGGGGCTCGACGCGGTCCTCACGCGCCACAGGCTCGACGCGCTGGTGGTCCCGTCCTTCAGCCCGCCCTGGCTCACCGACCCGGTGAACGGCGACAGCTTCCTGCTCGGCACCAGCACGCCGGCGGCGGTGGCCGGCTACCCGGCCGTCACCGTGCCGGCGGGCCAGGTGCGCGGCCTGCCGGTGGGCATCACCTTCATGGGCCGGCCCTGGAGCGAGGCGACCCTCTTGAAGCTCGCCTACGCCTACGAGCAGGCGACCCACCAGCGGCGGCCGCCGAAGCTGCTGCCCACCGCGGACCTGACGGCGCCGTAGGGAGGCGCATCACCGGGGGCGAGGGTGGGGGCGGCCGACCCTCAGGCGCCCGCGCGCTCCAGCCGCGGGACCAGCAGCCCGAGCGAGCGCGCGTAGCGGTAGTCGACGCCGCGGTGGCCGTCGTCGAACTCCTCGTGGACGACCGCGATGCCGGCCTCGCGCAGGCTCCGCGCCACCATCCGGGCGCCCCAGCGCAGGCGGAACTCGTCGCGGACGCCGCAGTCCAGGTAGATGGTGCGCAGCCTCCGGAAGGCCTCGAGGCTCGCGGGGACGAAGCGGACGGGGTCGTGGGCCAGCCAGCGGGCCCAGACCTCGGGGCGGATCGCGCCGGTCTCGGGGTCGAAGGGCAGGGCGATGCCCAGCGGCGCCCCCGGCTCGGGCGAGTAGGCGGCGGCCATGGCGAGGACGTTCACCACCTCGTGGTCGTCGCCGCGCAGCCGGGTCTCGCGGCCGCGCCGGAGCATCCCCTCGAGCCAGGCGGCGGGGTCGGTGCCGAGCAGCGCCCCGGCGGCGGCCGGGAAGTCGGGCAGGTAGCAGTACTCGAAGCCCATGTCGCCGGCGTGGCAGGCGACGTGGGCGAAGATCTCCGGGTGGGCCCGCGCCGCCGCCAGCGCCCCGTAGCCGCCCGAGCTCTTGCCCGCCACCGCCCGCGCCCCGGCCGCGGGGAGGAGCCCCCACTCCCGCTCGGCGAAGGGGACCACCTCCTCCACCAGGTAGTCCTGGTAGCGGCCGGTGGCCTCGCTGTTCAGCCACTGGCTACCGCCCAGCGCCGTCCAGCCGTCCACGAACACCGCCGCGAAGTCGGGCAGGGCGCCCGAGGCCGAGAGCGCGTCGATGCGCTCGGGGAGCGAGGGCGCGAAGGGCGAGACGTTGGTGACGGCCCGGACGCTGCCGGTGAAGCCGTGGAGGAAGTAGACCGCCGGGAGCCGGGCGCCGCGGGCGTGCGAGGGCGGGAGCCAGGCCATCACCGTCCGCTCGGCCGGGTCCCCGAGCGCGTTGCCCCGGAGCGCCGCCGACTCCAGGCGGGCCGTGGCGAGCCGTCCGTGCATGCCCCACCGTTACCACGCGCCGCCGGCGGCCGTCGCGGCGGGGCCGCCGTTCCCGTGCTGGAACGAAGTGGTCCCTGCCACCGCCGCGTTCCGTGGTTACGCTTCCCCCGTGACCACCGCGAACCCCAGCCCCCCTCCCCGCATGCCGGTGCTCTTCGTGGGCCACGGCTCGCCCATGAACGTCGTCGAGGACAACCGCTGGAGCCGCGGCTTCCGGGCGCTGGGCGGCCTCGTCCCGCGGCCGCGCGCCATCCTCGCCGTCTCGGCCCACTGGTACGCGGACGGGAGCTTCGTCACCGCGAACGAGCGGCCCGAGACCATCCACGACTTCGGCGGCTTCCCGGAGGAGCTGTACCGGGTCCAGTACCCGGCACCGGGCGATCCGGCGCTGGCGCGCCGGGTGGTGGCGCTCGCCGGGGAGGGGCGCGCCTCGCTGGCGACCGACTGGGGGCTCGACCACGGCACCTGGAGCGTGCTCGTCCACCTGCGCCCCGCCGCCGACGTGCCGGTGGTGCAGCTCAGCGTCGACGCCCGGCTCCCGCCCGAGGGCCACCTCGCCCTGGGCCGGGCCCTGGCGCCGCTGCGCGACGAGGGGGTGCTGATCCTCGCCAGCGGGAACCTCACCCACGACCTGCGCCACGCCTTCCGGTCGATGGCCACCGGCGCCACCGAGACGCCCGGCTGGGCGCGGCGCTTCGACGAGGCGGCCGGCGCGGCGCTCGAGCGGCACGACGACGCCTGGCTCGCCGGCGCCCTGGGGACCGAGGACGGGCGCCGCTCCCACCCCACGCCCGACCACTGGCTGCCGGTGCTCTACGCGGCCGGCGCCGCCGCGCCCGGCGAGCCGGTGCGCTTCCCGGTCACCGGCTTCGACCTCTCCTCGCTGTCGATGCGCTCGGCGATCATCGGCTGACGGCGGCCGGCGGCGCGCCCCGGGGCACCCCCCCGGGGGGCCGATCGCTGCGGCACCCGGCCGCGCCCGCCCGCGCTCCGGTGCGCCGCCCTCCGGGGGAAGGCGTATCCTGTGGGTCATGGAGGCTCGCGGCCGCGGCCCGTCCCGGGGCGCGCCCGGCGGGATGGACGCCATGGCCATCGGCTGGAAGCGGATCTGCTGCCCCATCGACTTCAGCGAACCCTCGCGCTTCGCCCTCCGCGTCGCGGCCGACCTCTGCCAGGCCTTCGGCGCCGACCTGACCCTGTTCCACGCCTACCAGCTGCCCGGCTACACGCTGCCGGAGGGCTCTGTGGTGGCCAGCCCCAAGATGCTGCAGGAGCTGGCCGACCAGGCCGAGAGCCACCTGGCGGAGTGGAAGGGGATCGCCGAGGCCATGGGGGCGAAGGCGGTGAAGACCGCCAAGAGCGTCGGCGAGCCGGCGCTGGAGGTGGTGGAGTTCGCCCGGGAGAACGGCGTCGACCTGCTGGTGGTGGGGACCCACGGGCGCACCGGCCTGCGCCACGCCCTGCTCGGCTCCACCGCCGAGCGGGTGGTGCGCCGCGCCGGCTGCCCGGTGCTGACCGTCCACCCCGAGGGGCAGGCGCGCAAGGCCTAGCGAGGGGGGTGCGCCGGGCGGGCGCCCTCAGGCGGCCTGCTCGGCGCGCCGCGCCGTCCGCAGCGCGTCGAGGCTGTAGACGGCGATCGAGACCCAGATGCAGGCGAAGGCCAGGGCGTGGGTCCGGGTGAAGGGCTCGCCGAAGAGCAGCACCGCGTCGGCGAGCTGCAGCGAGGGGTTCACGTAGAGCAGGATCCCGGCGGTGGAGAGGCGCAGCCGCCGCACCCCCTCGGCGAACCAGATGAGCGGCAGGGCCGTGACCAGCCCGGAGAGCAGGAGCAGCAGGGCGGTGCGCCCCCCGGCGGCGAGGTGGCCGCCGGGCGGGCCGGCGCCGAGGGCCAGCCAGGCGGCCGCCGCCGGCGCCAGCACCAGGGTCTCGACGAAGAGGCCGCCGATCGCCGCCACCCCGGCCATCTTCCGCAGCAGGCCGTAGGCGGAGAAGGTGACGGCCAGCGCCAGGGCGATCCAGGGCCGGGTGCCGGTGCCCACCACCAGGGCGGCGACGCCCGCCGCCGCCAGCAGCACCGCGCCGCCCTGGGCGCGGGACATCGGCTCGCGCAGGACCACCAGGCCGAGCAGCACGCTCGCCAGCGGCGTCACGAAGTAGCCGAGGCTGGAGTCGACGGTGTGGCCGTGGCCCACCGCCCAGATGAAGAGCAGCCAGTTGGTGGAGATGAGCAGGGCGGTGGCGGTGAGCCAGAGCACCCGGCGCGGGGAGCGCAGCAGCGGCGCCACCTCGCCCCAGCCGCGGCGGGCGGTGAGGAGCAGGGCCAGGAAGACGCAGGACCAGAGGATCCGGCTGGCCAGCACCTCCAGGGCCGGGACGCCGGCGAGGGCCCGGAAGTAGACTGGGAACAGGCCCCAGGCGACGTAGGCCGCGAGCGCGTAGCCGAGCCCCGCGGCGGAGCCTCTGGGACGAGCGGACATGGAGGCCCCACTTGTACCGCGGGACGGCGCGAAAAGGGGCGGGCGTGGAGGTGCGGATCATGGCGGGAATCGGCCCCGGCGGCGAGGGGATCCAGAAGGCGCTGCGCTGGCTCTCGGAGCGGCGGCAGGAGGATCCCCAGGCGAAGCGCAACAAGCTCATCGAGGAGGCGGGGGTGCGCTTCGACCTCACCCCGGCCGAGGTGCAGTTCCTGTACGAACAATGGAAATAGCCGCCCGTTCCGGTACCCTGCGACCATGAGCGAGGAGCGCGGGACGGTCCTGGGGAGCTTCAAGTTCGCGGCCCGCGGCGTCCTCGACGTCGCCGTGGCCCAGCGCAGCATGCGCGTCCACCTGGTGGCGGCGCTGCTGGTGGCCACCTTCGGCAGCGCCGTGCCCCTCGGCGTGGCCGAGCAGCTCGCGCTCCTGCTCGCGGTCTTCGCGGTGCTCGGCGCCGAGGTGATGAACAGCGCCGTCGAGGAGGTGGTGGACCTCGTCGCCCCCGGGGAGGACGAGCGGGCCCGCCGGGCCAAGGACGCCTCGGCCGGCGCGGTGCTGGTGCTGGCGGTGGGAGCGCTGGCGGTCCTGGCGGTGGTGCTGATCCGCGACTGGGAGCTGGTCCAGTCCGGGCGCAGCGCCGTGGGCAAGGTCTTCGCCGTCGGGATGCCGCTGGTGCTGCTCTCCGCCTTCCTGGTCTTCCCCTTCCCCCGGGCCGAGGGGGTGGACCTGCTCGCCGCCATGGCCGGGGCGGCGCTGCTGCTCCCGCTGGCGCTGTTCTCGAAGAGCCTGGTCTTCACCGGCGTCGCCGCCCTGGCCTTCGCGATGTGCGCCGCCGCGGCCTTCGCGCGGCGCGGCGGCGACTGACCGGGGCCGGTCCCCGCCCGGGCAGGCCCCGGCGGTTCCGCTTCCCAAGCCGGGGGTCGCCGGGCGAGGATGGCCTTCCCTTCCGGAGGAGCCGCCGCCATGGCCGACCTGTCGACGACCTACATGGGCCTCAACCTGCCGAGCCCCCTGGTGCTCGCCTCGTCCTCCCTCTCCAACCGCGTCGAGAACTTCCAGCTCGCCGAGCAGCACGGCGCCGGCGCGGTGGTGCTCCGCTCCCTCTTCGAGGAGCAGATCGAGGCGCTCGACACCCAGCTGCAGGAGGCGATGGAGCAGGCCACCACCGGCTTCGCCGAGGCCCAGAGCTTCTTCCCGCGCCAGACGGTGGGGCCGCAGGAGTACCTCAAGATGATCGCCGCCGCGAAGAAGGCGGTGGGCATCCCGGTCATCGCCAGCCTGAACTGCAACGCGCCGGGGAGCTGGAGCCAGTACGCCCGGCAGATCGAGGAGGCCGGCGCCGACGCGCTGGAGGTGAACCTCTACGCGGTGCAGGCCGACCTCCGCACCTCCGGCGCCGAGGTGGAGGACCGGTTCCACGACGTCGTCGCCTCCATCCGGGAGACGGTCCGCGTCCCGGTGGCGGTGAAGCTCTCCCCCTTCTTCACGGCGCTGGGCGGCACCGTGGCCCGCTTCGACGCCCTCGGGGTGCAGGCCTTCGTGCTCTTCAACCGCTTCCTGCAGCCCGACATCTCGCTGGAGAAGCTCTCGCTGAAGAACGACATGTCGCTGTCGCAGCCGGGCGAGATGCTCCTGCCGCTGCGCTGGATCGCCATCCTCCACGGGCGCATCAAGGCGGACCTCTCGGCCTCCACCGGCGTCCACGACGCCTCCGGCGTCATCAAGATGCTGCTCGCCGGCGCCACCACCGTGCAGGTGGCCGCCGCCCTGGTGAAGAACGGCATCCCCTACCTCGGGAAGATGCGCGAGGGGCTGGACGAGTGGATGGACAAGCGCGGCCACGGCACCATCGGCGACTTCCGCGGCACCCTCTCGCAGCGCGTGATCCGCGACCCCGGCGCCTTCGAGCGCGCCCAGTACGTGCACCTGATCCTGTCGCAGAACGTCTGAGGGACGGCCCGGCCCGCTTGGGTCGGAGCGGTGCGAGCCCCTTGCAGGGGCGTATGGCGCGCGTACGGACCGTGTAGGCTCGGCGCCGGGTGACCATGTCGACGCTCTCGACCACGCCGGGCCGCATCGCCACGCTGGAGGCCCAGAGGCTGCTCGAGGTCCCGGTCGACGGCGGCTTCGGGGTCTGGCTCGACGAGCACTGGCGCGACGAGCTGCACGCGCTGCTCCTGGCCTGCGCCGAGGACGTGCTCCTGGTCACCGGCGAGCCGCCCGGACCCGAGACCGCCGCCCGCATCCTCGCCGGGGAACCGGCGTTGCGCAGCCTGGAGGATCTCTTCGTGGTGGGCGTCTTCGACGCCGACCAGCGGCTGGCGGGGATCCTGGTGGTGGTGCGCGACCAGCCGCGCGCCGGGGAGTGGACGGTGGAGTTCCTGCTGGTGCGTCCCGACCAGCGGGGGCGCGGGCTGGCCGGCCAGATGCTGCAGCAGCTCGAGACCTGGGTCGCGAGCGAGGGGGGCACCGCCATCCTGCTCACCGCCCGGCGCGACAACCTGGCCGGCGAGGGCTTCGCGCGGCGGGCCGGCTTCGTCGCCAGCCGGGAGCACCCCACCACGGCGGTCCGCGTCGTCCACGCCCCTGCCCGCGGCGCACCCCATTCGGGGCTCTAGCGGCAGACAAAGTCCGGTCTTAGACATTGTCTAACCGCGAGGACCGAGGCGACACGACCTGTGGTGGTCGGTCACGGCCCGCGCCAGGGGCGTAGCGCCCCGCACCACATTCGGGGATATTTCCCGGTCGTGGCATTCACCATCAGGAGATGACCATGGCGAGCCTCAAGGGATCCAAGACCTTCCAGAACCTGAAGGACGCGTTCGCCGGCGAGAGCCAGGCGAACCGCCGCTACCTCTACTTCGCGAAGCAGGCGGACAACGAGGGCTACCCGGAGGTGGCCGGGAACTTCCGCGACACCGCCGAGGGCGAGACCGGCCACGCCCACGGCCACCTCGACTACCTGAAGGAGGTCGGCGACCCGGCCACCGGGCTGCCCATCGGCGACAGCCAGGCCAACCTCAAGGCGGCCATCGCCGGCGAGACCCACGAGTACACCGACATGTACCCGGGCATGGCCAAGACGGCGCGCGAGGAGGGCTTCGCGAAGGTCGCCGACTGGTTCGAGACGCTGGCCAAGGCGGAGAAGTCGCACGCCGGCCGCTTCCAGAAGATGCTCGACAGCATCAAGTAGCGGACCGCACCACCGGGGCCGGCGCGACGGGCGCCGGCCCCACCGAACCCGCGAGCGGAGGGCGCCCCGTGGCCGACTCCCAGAAGCCCATCTCCTACCTTCCGACGCCGGGGCTCAGCTACGACCCCTCCGATCCGAGGTACTGGGACGAGGCCGCGCTGCTCGGCGAGGTCACGCGGGTCTTCGAGATCTGTCACGGCTGCCGCATGTGCTTCAAGTACTGCGACAGCTTCCCGACCCTCTTCCGGTTCATCGACGAGCGGCACGACGGCGACGTCCACGGCATCACCGCCCCGGAGCGGCAGGAGGTGATGGACCTCTGCTTCCAGTGCAAGCTCTGCGAGGTGCAGTGCCCCTACACGCCGCGGGACCAGCACCAGTACCAGCTGGACTTCCCCAAGCTGGTCCACCGCTTCGACGCCGTGCAGCTCCGGAAGCGGGGCAAGACGCTGCGGGAGCGGATGCTGGGCGACCCGGACGGCGCCGGCAAGATGGCCCGGCTGTCGCTGGGGATGGCCAACGTCGCGAACCGCGCCCGCCCGCTGCGGGTGCTGATGGAGAAGGCGGTCGGCATCCACCGCGACAAGCTCCTGCCCGACTTCGCCGCCGAGCCCTTCGACGCCTGGGCCGAGAAGCACGGCTTCGTCCGCCCCGAGCCGGGAGGCGAGGCGGTGCTCTTCCAGACCTGCTTCGTGCAGCACAACGAGCCCCGGATCGGCGTGGACGTGCTCGAGGTGATGAAGGCCAACCAGGTGGACTGCCGGGTGGCGAAGGGGCTGCAGTGCTGCGGCATGCCGGCCTGGGAGCACGGCGACCTGCCGGCGCTGCGCCGGCAGGCGGCCCGGGACCTGGACCTGCTGCTGCCCTTCGTGGAGAAGGGGGCCAAGGTGCTGGTGGTGAACCCCACCTGCTCGATGATGATGCGGCGGGAGTGGCCGCACCTGCTGGAGGGGCCGGACCGGGAGCGGGCCGCCCGGCTGGCGCCGGCGGTGATGGACCCGTCGGAGTTCCTCTGGGGGCTGCGCGACCAGCCGCGCTTCAGCGCCGCCTTCAAGAGCTCGCCGGGCAAGGTCGCCTACCACGCCCCCTGCCACCTGCGGGCCCAGGCCATCGGCTTCAAGGGGCGCGACCTGCTGCGGAGGATCCCCGGCACCACCGTCGCCGCCACCGTGTCGGAGTGCTGCGGCCACGACGGGACCTACGCCATGACCGTGGAGGGCTTCGAGGCCAGCGCCCGGGTGGGCGAGAAGGCCTTCGACGGGATGAAGGCGGCCGAGGCCGACGTCTGGGCCACCGACTGCCCGCTGGCCTCGCTGCAGTTCACCCAGCACGCCGGGAAGCGGCCGCTCCATCCCATGACCATCCTGGCCCGCGCCTACCGCGGGGAGAAGTTCTCTTGAAGGAGAGCACCACCATGCGGAAGGTCGAGCGCCGCGAGCTCCTGGACCTCGTCACCTACGACCGCGAGCGGGACGCCGTCCGCGACGCCGCCATGCAGGCCAAGGCCCTGCGCCGCGTCCACGTCGGGCCCCTCACCTTCCTCTTCGAGAACCGCGAGACCACGCGCTACCAGATCCTGGAGATGCTGCGGGCCGAGCGGCTCTTCCGCGAGGAGGAGATCGCCCACGAGCTCGACACCTACAACGAGCTGCTGGGCGGTCCCGGCGAGCTGGGCTGCTCGCTGCTCATCGAGATCGCCGACCCCGCCGAGCGCGACCGGAAGCTCCGGGCCTGGCTGAAGCTGGTCGAGCACCTCTACCTGAAGACGCCGGACGGGGCGAAGGTGCGAGCCCGGTTCGACCCGCGGCAGGTGGGGGAGGACCGCCTCTCCTCGGTCCAGTACCTCAAGTTCGACGTCAAGGGCGCGGCCCCGGTGGCGGTGGGGAGCGACCTGCCGGAGCTGACGGCGGAGACGATCCTTTCGCCGGAGCAGCGCGAGGCGCTGGGCCGCGACCTCGCCTCCTGAGGGCTTCCGGAACGGGAGCCCGGAGGTCGGCGCAGGGGAGGGCGAACCGGAGGTTCGCCAGGAGGAGGGCCCTCGCCCTGCCGCGACGGCGCTCAGCGCCGGCGGTCGGCGGCCAGGACGCCCACGTCCTCGGCGCCGTGGCCCCGGGCCAGCAGCTCGTCCATCCGCGCCGCCAGCGCCGGCAGCAGCGCCAGCGGCGTGGAGCCGGCGGCCTCGATCATCAGCCGGACGTCCTTGCGGGCCATCACCAGCTCGAACATCGGCTGGAAGTCCCCCTCGGCCATCTTCCGCCCCCGGTAGTCGATGGCCCCGGCGGGCTTGAACCGGGCGAAGAGGTCGTGGGCCTCGGTGGCGCGGATGCCCAGGCTCGCCGCCAGGGCGTAGACGTCGGCGAGCCCGCCGACGATCAGGAGCAGCAGGGCGTTGCCGAAGAGCTTGTAGGCGGCGGCCAGGTCGGTGCGCTCCCCCACGTGCCAGAGCTCGCCGGTCATGGCCGCCAGCGCGGGCCGGGCGCGGGCGAAGCGCTCGGCCGGCCCGGCGCACAGCATCAGGCCGGTGGCGTCCCGGCACTGCCGGGGCCCCATGAAGACCGGCGCGTGCAGGAAGGCGATACCGTCCCGGTCGCAGGCGCGGAAGCGCTCCGCCGTCCCCGCCGGCGACACCGTGGAGTGGTCCACCACCAGCGCGCCGGGCGAGAGCCCCGGGCGCGCCTGCGCCAGGACCGCGTCCACCGCGGCGTCGTCGGCGACCAGCAGGTGCACCCGCTCCGCCCCCGCCACCGCCTCGGCGGGGGTGCGGGCCAGGCGCGCCCCCAGCTTCTCCAGCGGCCGCGCCCGCTCCAGGGTGCGGTTCCACGCCCGGACCGACTCGCCCCGCCGCAGCAGGGCCTCGACCATCCCCGAGCCCATCAGGCCCGTTCCCAGGAACGCCACCTCGGCCATCACGCCTCCTCGTCCGCCGCCCGCTCCGCCGCGGGCGCCCGATGGTACCCCGTCTCGCGGCCTGGCGGCCGGCCGGGCCCGGGCCGCGGCGGCGCCGGCTCAGCGCAGGTCGCGCAGGGTGCGCGCCGCGATCTTC
>JAJZTO010000424.1 GCA_021848865.1 Myxococcales bacterium | reverse complement strand
TGGCCGGCCTCTTCGCCGACGGGGAGACCACCGTCGCCGAGCCGGCGCGCTCCCGCGACCACACCGAGCGGCTGCTGGCGGCGATGGGGGTGCCGCTGCGCATCGACGGGCTCTCGGTGACGGTGTCGCCCGGGCGGCCCCGCGGCGGGACCATCGAGGTGCCGGGCGACGTCTCCTCGGCCGCCTTCTTCCTCTGCGCCGCCGCCGGCCTGGCCGGCTCGGAGGTGACGGTCCGCAACTGCGGCCTGAACCCGTCGCGCACCGGCGTCCTGGACGTGCTCGAGGCCATGGGCGCCGAGCTCTGGGTGGCGAACCGCACCGACGACGGCGAGCCGCGCGGCGACGTCACCGTCCGGCCCGGGATGCTCGGCGGCACGGTGATCGAGGGGCCGCTCGTCCCGCGGCTCATCGACGAGCTGCCGGTGCTGATGGTGCTGGCCACCCAGGCCGAGGGGGCGACGGTCATCCGCGACGCCGGCGAGCTGCGGGTGAAGGAGTCGGACCGGCTGGCGGTGATGGGCGAGGCGCTGCGCGCCGCCGGCGCCGACGTCCGGCTCTTCGACGACGGCTGCGAGATCCGCGGCCCGACGAAGCTGCGGGCCGTCGACGTGCGCACCCGGCTCGACCACCGGGTGGCCATGAGCATGGCGGTGGCCCAGCTCTTCACCGGCGGCGAGCCGGTGACCCTCGACGACGTGGCCTGCGTCTCCACCAGCTTCCCGCGCTTCTTCGAGCTGCTGGACCGGCTCTGCGGGGCGCCGGCGTGATCTCCGGCCGGACCGCGCTCTACGGGGTGATGGGCCACCCGGTGGCCCACAGCCTCTCGCCGGCGATGCAGAACGCCGCCTTCGCGGCGGCGGGGCTGGAGGCGGCCTACCTGCCCCTGCCGGTGGAGCCGGAGCGGCTCTTCGAGGCGATCCGCGGCGCCCACGCCATGGGCTTCCAGGGGCTCAACGTCACCGTGCCCCACAAGCGGAGGGCCGCGGAGATCGCGCTCGGGCTCGATCCGGTGGCGCGGGTCACCGGGGCGGTGAACACCCTGCGGCGCGTCCCCGACGGCTACGAGGGCTTCAACACCGACGCTCCGGCGACCCTGGCCCTGCTGGAGGCGGCCGGGCTCCGGCCGGGGATGCGGGCGCTGGTGGTCGGCACCGGAGGCGCGGCCCGGGCCGGGGCCTGGGCGCTGCTCAAGGCCGGGGCGGCGCTCCGGGTGGCCGGCCGGCGGCCGGCGGCGGCGGCCGAGCTGTGCCGGGCGCTCGCCGAGGCCTTCCCCGGCGCCCGGGCCGGCCCGGTGGCGCTGGAGGAGGCGGCGGCCGAGGCCGAGCGCTGCGAGGTGGTGGTGAACGCGACCACCGTCGGGCTCCCCGGCCCGGCCGCGGACCGCGCCCTGCCCGCCTTCCGCTTCCGGCGCGGCCAGGTGGCGGTGGACTACGTCTACGGCGACACCGCCTTCGCGCGCGCCGCCGCCGCGGCCGGCGCGGCGCTGGTGACCGGCGAGCAGATCCTGGTCCGGCAGGGGGCGCTGGCCTTCTCCCTCTGGACCGGGCGGCCCGCCCCCGAGGCGGCCATGACCGCGGCGCTGCGCGCCGCAGCGAGCGGGGGACACCGATGAGTCTGCGCTACCTCACCGCCGGCGAGTCCCACGGCCCGGCGCTCTGCGCCGTCGCCGAGGGCTTCCCCGCCGGCCTGACCGTGGACTTCGCCGCCGTGGACCGGGACCTGCGCCGCCGCCAGAAGGGGTACGGGCGCGGCGGCCGGATGCAGATCGAGACCGACGCGGCCCAGTTCCTCTCCGGCATCCGCGGCCACGTCACCCTGGGCTCGCCCATCGCCCTGGTGATCTGGAACAAGGACCACGAGAGCTGGAAGGAGCTGATGAGCCCGCAGGCCCGGGGCGGGCCCAAGTTCACCCGGCCGCGGCCGGGCCACGCCGACCTCGCCGGCCTGCTGAAGTACGGCTTCGACGACGCCCGCGACGTCCTGGAGCGGGCCAGCGCCCGCTCCACCGCCGCCACCGTCGCCCTGGGCGCCCTGGCGCGCCAGCTGCTCGCCCGCCTCGGCGCCCGGGTCTGCTCCCGCGTCGGGGCGGTGGGCGAGGTCGCGGCCCACCGCGAGACCCCGCCCTCCGACGCCGAGCTCGCCGCCATCGAGGCCTCCGACATGCACGTGGAGGAGGAGGCGGTGGCGGCCCGCTGGCGCGCGGTGGTGGACCGGGAGCGGGCCCGCGGCGGCTCCATCGGCGGGGCGGTCGAGGTCTTCGCCACCGGCCTGCCGGTGGGGCTGGGGAGCTACGTGCACCCCGACCGCCGCCTCGACTCCCGGCTGGCCGGCGCGCTCTGCGGCATCCCCGCCATCCGGGCGGTGGAGATCGGGGCCGGGACCCGGATCGACCTCCCCGGCGACCAGTTCCACGATCCCATCTACTGGACCGCCGAGCGCGGCTACCACCGGCAGACGAACCGCTCCGGCGGGCTGGAGGGGGGCGTCACCACCGGCGCCCCCCTGCAGCTGCGCGCCTTCATGAAGCCCATCCCCACCATGACCACGCCGCTCCCCACCGTGGACATCGCCACCCACGAGCCGGCCCAGGCCCGCTACGAGCGCAGCGACGTCTGCGCCGTGCCGGCGGCGGCGGTGGTGGCCGAGGCGGTGGTGGCCTGGGAGCTGGCCGCGGCGCTGCTGGAGAAGTTCGGCGGCGACACCGTCGGCGACGTCGAGAAGGCGGTCGAGGCCTACGTCGCCCGGCTCCGTCCGGCGGCGGGGCGCTGAGCGAGGTGCGGCCCGTGGCCATCCTGGAGGCGGTGCAGGAGGGGCGTCGCTACCCGGTTA
>JAJZTO010000423.1 GCA_021848865.1 Myxococcales bacterium | reverse complement strand
CCGGCCGACCAGGGCGTCCCGCAGGCCCGCGGCACCAAGGGGGCGCTGGTCATCGGCGACCGCGCCTTCGACGTGAAGGCCAACCACGTCCTCGACCTGGCGCGGGAGTGGAACGTCCTCACCGGGCTGCCCATGGTCTTCGCGGTCTGGGCCGGCCGCCCCGGCGCGCTCCAGCCCGAGGACGTGGCCGAGCTGGTCCGGGCGGCGCGCGAGGGCATGGGGCGGCGCACCGAGATCGCCCAGGCCTTCGCCAAGGAGAAGGGCGGCGAGCCGGAGCGGTACCGGCGCTACCTCACCCACCGGCTGCGCTACAGCCTGGGGCCCCACGAGCTCTCGGGGATGGAGACCTACCTCGCCAAGGCCGCGGCCCTCGGCTTCCTGCCCGAGACCCGGCTGCGCTTCGCCGACGACGTGGTCCGCTCGCGCCGCGTCCGCCGGACGGTGTCGCTCGACACCGCGCTGCAGAAGGGGGCCGACGGCGAGCGGCTCGACCCCGACGAGGCCGAGCTGCTCGACGAGAAGGCGCCGCTGCTGGAGCTGGGGCTGGCCGCCGACCAGCGGCGCCGCGCCCTGCACCCCGAGGGCGTGGTCACCTACATCGTGTCGCGCAACGTGAACTACACCAACGTCTGCTCGACCGCCTGCCACTTCTGCGCCTTCTACCGGCCGCGGGGCCACCGGGAGGCCTACGTCCTCGACCGCGAGACCCTGGGGCGCAAGATCCAGGAGACCCTGGACCTGGGCGGCATCGAGATCCTGCTGCAGGGCGGGCTCCACCCCGACCTGGGCATCGAGTGGTACGAGGAGCTCTTCCGCTGGGTGAAGCGCGACTACCCGCGCATCAACCTGCACGCCCTCTCCCCCGAGGAGATCTGGCACATCGCCCGCACCAGCCAGATCCCGCTCGAGGAGGCCATCTCCCGGCTGGTGGCGGCGGGCCTCGACTCCATCCCCGGCGGCGGCGCCGAGGTGCTCGACGACGAGGTGCGGCGCCGCATCGCCCCGCTGAAGTGCTCCACCGACGAGTGGCTCACGGTGATGAAGGCGGCCCACCGGCAGGGGCTGAAGAGCACCGCCACCATGATGTTCGGGGTGGGCGAGGAGAGCCGCCACCGGGTGACCCACCTCACCCGGCTGCGCGAGCTGCAGGACGAGACCCACGGCTTCACCGCCTTCATCTGCTGGACCTTCCAGCCGGAGCACACCCGGCTCGCCCCCGGCGACAACGGCGCCCACGCCTGGCTGCGGGTGAACGCCCTCTCGCGGCTGGTGCTCGACAACGTCCCGAACCTCCAGGCCTCCTGGGTGACCATGGGCGGGGGCGTGGCCCAGGCCTCGCTGCACATGGGCTGCAACGACTTCGGCTCGGTGATGATCGAGGAGAACGTGGTCAGCGCCGCCGGCACCACCTTCCAGATGGACGCCGAGGAGATCGAGCGGCACATCCGCGACGCCGGCTTCGCGCCGGCCCGGCGCAACATGCGGTACCAGCGGCTGGCGGCGGGCGCATGAGGGTCCTGGGCGCGCCCTACCTCTTCACCAGGGCGAGCGGGGGCAAGGCCGTCTGCCTCGCCGACGGCGCGCTGGCGCTCGACGGGGACCGGGTGGTCGAGGCCGGGCCGCGCAGCGCGGTGGAGGCCCGCTTCGGCCGCGCCGAGCCGCTCGACGCGGTGATCCTCCCGGCGCTGGTGAACGCCCACACCCACCTCGAGCTCTCCCACCTGGCCGGGCGCGTCCCGGGCGGCGGCGGGCTGGCCGGCTGGGTCGGGCGGCTGGTGCGCGAGCGGGCCGCGGCGCCGGAGGACCCCGCGGCGGTCGAGGCGGCGGTGGCGTCGCTCGCGCGCCACGGCGTCGCCGCCGTCGGCGAGGTGACGAACACCCTGGCAGCCCTGCCGGCGCTGCGCCGCGCCGGGCTCGCCGGGACGCTCTTCCACGAGGTCTTCGGCCTCTCCGAGGCCCGCATCGGCGCGGCGCTGGCAGAGGCCGAGGCCTCGCGCGACGCCGCCCCGGCCCCCGGCCCCGGCCTGCGCATCGTCCCCTCGCCCCACGCCGTCTACTCCACCCACCCCCGCGAGGTGGCCCGGCTGCTCGGCGCCGGCCCGGCCTCGATCCACGTCGCCGAGGACCCCGCGGAGCGTGCCTTCGTCACCCGGGGGGATGGGCCGCTGGCCGGGCTCCTGGCGGCGCTGGGCGCCTCGGAGGTCCGGCCCAGCGGCCGCAGCCCGCTGGCCTGCGCCGCCGGGCTCCACGCCGGCAACCTGGCGGTCCACGCCGTGGACCTCGACGCCGAGGACCTGGAGCTGCTGCGGCGCACCGGCGCCACCGCCGTGCTCTGCCCCCGCTCCAACCGGCACGTCGGGGAGCGGCTCCCCGACCTGCCGCGGCTCCTCGGCGCCGGCCTCCGGCTGGCGGTGGGCACCGACTCGCTCGCCTCCTCCCCCTCGCTCTCGCCGCTGGCCGAGCTGGCCGAGCTCGCGACCGCCTACCCCGAGGTCCCGGCCGACCGGCTGCTGCCGCTCGCCTGGGACGGCGTCTGCGTCGGCGCCCCGGCGGTGGGCCGGCTCGGCCCCGGGACCTCGCCCGGCGTGCTGGCGCTCCCGCTCGGCGGCGCGCGCCCCGCCGACCCGGCCGCCTGGCTCCTCCAGGCCGCCGCCGCCGGGGCCGAGCTCCGCTGGCTCGCCCGCCACCGCCCGGAGGCCGCCGCATGAGCGTCGCCGCGCTCGGACGCATGGTGAAGTTCTCCCACTCCCTCTTCGCCCTCCCCTTCGCGGCGAGCGCGGTGGTGCTGGTGTCGGGCCAGGCCCGGCTCGACGCCCTCCGGCTGCTGCTGGTGGCGGTGG
>JAJZTO010000422.1 GCA_021848865.1 Myxococcales bacterium | reverse complement strand
CTTCACCGCCCGGGCGCGGGAGGGGAAGATCGACCCCATCTTCGGGCGCCACCGCGAGATCCGGCAGGTGATCGACATCCTGGCGCGGCGCCGGAAGAACAACCCCATCATCGTGGGCGAGCCCGGCGTGGGGAAGACGGCGCTGGTGGAGGGGCTGGCGCTGGCCATCGCCCAGGACGACGTGCCCGACGCCATGAAGGGCACCGACGTGCTGGGGCTGGACCTGGGGCTGCTCCAGGCCGGGGCCGGGGTGAAGGGGGAGTTCGAGAACCGGCTCAAGGCGGTGATCGCCGAGGTGAAGGCCTCGCCGCGGCCGGTGATCCTCTTCATCGACGAGGCCCACACCCTCATCGGCGCGGGCGGCGCGGCCGGGGGCGGGGACGCCGCCAACCTCCTCAAGCCGGCGCTGGCGCGCGGCGAGCTGCGCACCATCGCCGCCACCACCTGGTCGGAGTACAAGAAGTACTTCGAGAAGGACGCGGCGCTGGAGCGGCGCTTCCAGCCGGTGAAGGTGGACGAGCCCGGCGAGGCCGACGCCATCCTCATGCTGCGGGGGCTGCGCGACACCTACGAGAAGGCCCACGGCGTCACCATCCGCGACGACGCCGTGAACGCCGCGGTGCAGCTCTCCCGGCGCTACCTGTCGGGGCGCCAGCTGCCCGACAAGGCGGTGGACCTCCTCGACACCGCCACCGCCCGGGTGAAGATGGCGCTGGCCACCCGGCCCGAGGCGCTGGTGGCGGTGGAGCTGGAGCTGGCCGGCCTCCAGCGGGAGCGCGACGCCCTGCAGCGGGACGTGGCCGAGGGGCAGCGGGGCGACGAGGGGGCCGTCGCCAAGGTCGACGAGCGCATCCAGGCGGCGCAGGAGCGCAAGGCGGCGCTGGCGGCGCGCTACCAGGCGGAGCGGGACGCGGTGGAGAGGCTGCGGGCGGCGCGGACCGGGCTGGCCGCCGGGAGCGCCACCCGGGAGGCGGTGGACGCCGCGGCGGCCGAGCTGGCGAAGGTCCGCGGCGAGGAGCCGCTGGTCTGGGCCGACGTGGACGGCGACGCCGTCTCCCAGGTGGTGGCCGCCTGGACCGGCGTCCCGGTGACCAAGATGCGGTCCGACCAGCTCCAGGCGGTGCTGGAGCTGGAGACGCGGCTGGGCGCGCGGGTGCGCGGGCAGCCCGAGGCCCTGCGGACGGTGGCCGAGGTGGTGCGCATCTCCTCGGCCGGCATCCGCAACCCGGGCACGCCGGTGGGCGTCCTGCTCTTCGTCGGCCCTTCCGGCGTGGGGAAGACCGAGACCGCGGTCGCCCTGGCGGACGCGCTCTACGGCGGCGAGCGCTTCATGACCACCATCAACATGTCGGAGTTCCAGGAGAAGCACACCGTCTCCCGGCTCATCGGGTCGCCCCCCGGCTACGTCGGCTACGGCGAGGGCGGGCTGCTCACCGAGGCGGTGCGGCAGCGCCCCTACTCGGTGGTGCTGCTCGACGAGTGCGAGAAGGCCGACCTGGAGGTGATGAACCTCTTCTACCAGGTGTTCGACAAGGGGAGCCTCACCGACGGCGAGGGACGGGAGATCGACTTCAAGAACACCCTGGTGATCCTCACCAGCAACCTGGCCTCGGACATCCTGGTCCAGGCCTTCGACGATCCGGAGAAGCCGAGGATGGAGGACGTGGCCGCGGCCATCCGTCCCGTGCTATCGAATCACTTCAAGCCGGCGCTGCTCGCCCGGATGACCATCGTGCCCTTCGCCCCCCTGCCCAAGGACGTGCTGCGCGAGATCGTCGAGCTCAAGCTCGGGTCGGTGGCCCGCCGGCTGCGGGAGAGCCACCGGATCGCCACCACCTTCGCGCCCGAGGTGCTCGACGGCCTGGTGGCGCGCTGCACCGAGGCCGAGACCGGCGCCCGCAACGTCGACCACGTGCTGCGCGGGACCCTGATGCCGGCGCTCTCCCGCGCGCTGCTGGAGAAGTTCACCACTGGTGAGAAGCCCACCCGCCTGGCGGTGGGGATGGCGGCCGACGGCGGCCTCGCCCTCGACCTGCAGGTTTGACGGAGGGACGCCGCGCATGATGCCCCTGGTGGTGAGCGTCGAGGACCTCGACTCCGGGGCGCGGTCGCAGTTCGCCTTCATCCGCTCGCCGGTGCGCATCGGCCGCAGCGAGATCAACGACCTCCCGCTGGCGCAGCCCTTCGTCTCCACCTGGCACGCGGTGGTGCAGTTCGACGACCGGGAGACGCGCTACGCCGACCTGGGCTCCACCAACGGCTCGCTGGTGGACGGGAACCGCCTCGCCACCAACGCCCCCATCCTCATCGAGCCGGGGACCGAGGTGGTCATCGGCCGGCTGCGGCTCACCTTCGCCCGCCGCTCGACCGGCGAGCGCCCGGCGATGGCGGCGCCGGCCACCATGTTCGCGATGCGGGCCGCCGACCTCCCCCTGCCGCCCGCGCCGCCCGCGCCGGCCGCCGCCGCGCCGCCGCCCCCGCCGCCGCTCCCGGAGGTGGCCGACGAGGTGATCGAGCCCATCCTGGCGGCCGCCTCGATGGACCTGGACCTGGCCTACGCCGAGTACCGGGGCACCTGGGAGCACCTGCGCAACCACCTGGAGCAGCTGCTCTCGCCGCTCGACGCCGCCACCCGCGCCGCGGCGGCGCGCCGGCTGGCCGGGAAGTACGGGGCCATCTCCGGCGAGCCGCAGTTCCGGGAGCTGGCCGGCGACGCGCTGCCGGCCGCGCCCCGCGCCGGGTCGCTGCCGGGCGGCCCGCCGCCGGCGCCGGTCCCCGTCTCCGGCGCCGCCGGGGAGGTGGACCAGCTGGTCCGCACCTTCGCCGAGTCCTACCTGCCGAGATCGG
>JAJZTO010000421.1 GCA_021848865.1 Myxococcales bacterium | reverse complement strand
TAGTCGTCGCTGGCGGTCCAGTCCACCCGCACCCGGGCGCGGGCGTCCACCTCCACCTCCGGGGCCGGCGCGGTGATGCGGACCTCCGGGAAGGCGTCGGGCTCGACGGCGATGGCGATGGGCGGCCCCACCGCGACCACCTTCCTCCCCTTGCGGAAGCGGAAGCGGTAGTCGCCCGGCTGGTCCACGGTGAGGCGGCCCGAGAGCTGGCGGCCGTCCTTCACCTCGAGCGCGACGGCGAGCGGCCCGGCGGGCCTCGGCGCCTCTCCCGGGCGGGGCGCCGCGCCGCCCGGGACCGGCGCGCCGGAGCCGGGGAGGCTCGCGGCCGGCGTCCCCGGGTCCGGGCCAGCCCCCTCCACCAGGAGGTCCGCCTGCTCCACCGGCCGGTCGGAGCGGGCGCGCACGCGCACCTCGGTGCCGCGCGGCGCGGTGATCTCGCCGCCGGTGCCGGAGATGGTGCGGGAGGGGCGGCCGGTGTGGGCCGGGTAGAGGAAGGTCAGCTCCACGTCGCCGGTGATGGGGTCGGGCTGGACCAGCGGCGGCGGCGGCCCCAGGCCGGCGAGCCGGGCGTAGGCGGCGGCGAGCGGCTTGCCGCCGGCGGCGAGGGCCAGCAGGGTCGCGACCAGCGCGCCCCCGGCGGCGAGGCCGGCGCGGCGGGCGGCGGTGTCGGGCAGGGCCGCGCCCAGGTCGACCGCGGCGGCGAGGCCAGCGGAGCGCTCCACGTGGGCGTCGGCGAGCGCCACGCTGTAGCCGGCGGCGGCGAGGCCGTCGCGCGCCTCGTGCAGCTCCACCGCCGAGACGAGGTCCGACCGGAGGGCGGGCCGGTCGCGGGCCAGGAAGCGGGCGGTGGCCTCGGCCGTGGCGGAGCGGCGCAGGAGCGTGAGGCCGGCCCAGGTGGCGGCGGCGACCAGGGCGAGGGCGGCGGCCGAGAGCGAGGCCTGCCGGGCGGCGGCGGCCGGCACCCACCCGCGGGAGAGGGCGACGGCGCCGAGGAGCAGGGCGAGGAGCGCCGCGGCCACGCCGAGGCCAGCGGCGGTGAGGAGGACGATCCTCCCCGCTCGCTGGCGGGCCCCTGCCAGGATCCGCGCGATCTCTCCGTAGGCCGACGACATGCTCCCTGGGGTCGAAAACAGGCCGGAAACCTCGTCATTCCGGCGCGTTCGGGGAGGATAGCGCCCGGACGGCCCAGGGGAAACCCGTAGTTCCGGGCGCTTCCACCGCGACGTCCGGCACCGGGGGAAGCGGGCGGAACCGGGGGGGGGACCGGCCGCCCGGCGGACCGAGGGGGTCGGCGCCCGACCGTGGTATTTTTCCCCGCCTGAACCGTTCACCTGGCCTGAATTTCCCCGCGAGCCCCAACGTCCGCCCGATGGAAGCCGACGAACTCTCCCTGCTCGAGCGAGCGCGAACCGGCGAGAGCGAGGCCTTCCGGACCCTCGTGGTCCGTCATCAGCGGAAGGTGTACGCCGTGGCGCTGGGCATCGTGAAAGACCGGGACCTCGCCTGGGACGTCTCCCAGGAGGCCTTCGTCCGCGTCCACCAGAACCTCGCGACCTTCAAGGGCGATTCCTCCTTCTCGACCTGGGTCCTGCGCATCACCACCCACCTCGCCATCGACGCCGTCCGGCGCGAGCGCTCGTCCGCCAAGGACGACATCGACGACGTCCGCGAGAGCGATCTCGAGGGCGGCGGCGAGGGCATCCTCGCCACCCGGCTCGGGACGAACCCCCACGAGAACGCCGTCCGCCGCGAGCTGGCGGGGAGGATCGAGGGGGCGCTGGCCCAGCTCCCCGAGAAGCACCGCACCATCCTGGTGCTGCGGGAGGTGGAGGGGCTCTCCTACGAGGAGCTGGCGGAGCGGCTCGGCATCCACAAGGGCACGGTGATGAGCCGCCTCTTCCACGCCCGCAAGAAGATGCAGGGGCTGCTGCGCGAGTACGCCGGCCTGGCGGAGCCCGGTCCGGACGGGGGCGGGGGCCCGGACGGCGGCGAGGAGGAGGAGCCATGACCGCGCGCGAATGCGTCCGCTTCGCGCCCATGCTCGGCGCCCGCCCCGGCGAGCTGGCGGCCGCCGAGGAGGCGGCGCTCCACGCCCACCTCGCCGGCTGCGACGCCTGCCAGGGCCGGCTCGCCGACGCCGTCGCCACCGAGGGGCTCGTCGCCCAGGCCCTGCTCGACGAGGCGGCGCGGGTGGACTTCGCCCCCTTCGTGGACCAGGTGATGGCCCGGGTCGAGCGGCCGCGGGGGCTGCGCGGCGCGCTGCGCTGGGTCCGGCGCCACAAGGCGGTGGCGGCGTTCACCGCGCTGGCGCCGACGCTGGCCGGGCTCGGGCTCATCCTGTACTTTTCCGGGAACGGCCGCGACGTCGGGCCGCGGGCGGGCGACGTCGAGGTGGTGTCGGAGGAGCGCGCCGCGGTGGTGCTGACGACGGCCGAGGGCCCGGTGGTGCTGCTCGGGGACCCGGTGAAGCCGGAAGGCTCGTAGGAGGGGTCATGGTCTCGCGGTCGCTGGCTGCCGGCGTCTCGGTCTCGGTCCTCTCGGCCGCCCTGCTGCTCGCCGCCGGCCCGGCCGCGGCGCAGGGCACCATCCCGGTGCGGGTCCGCATCATCAAGGGCTCGCGCCAGGGGCCGCCGGCGATGGACCCGCGGCTGCAGGATCTCGCCGGCCAGCTCGGGCGGCTCGCCTACCAGCGCTGGGACGAGGTCGGCCAGCAGACCCAGAGCTTCGCCTTCAAGAAGCCGGTGGACTTCCCGCTGCCGAACGGCGCGGTCCTGCAGCTCACGCTGCTCGACTCGCGGCGCGACACCGTCACCTTCGAGGTGAAGGTGGCGGCGGGCCGGACCAGCTC
>JAJZTO010000420.1 GCA_021848865.1 Myxococcales bacterium | reverse complement strand
TTCTTCTGGATGCGCCGGGCCTCGGGCTCGCTCTGCGTCGCCCCCACCTGGACCGCGAAGGCGCCGGCCGGGCCGGGCGCGGGCGCGCCGGAGACCCGGGCGACCGCGGAGGCCATCGCGTCCTTCGGCGGGGCGGGGTGCGGTGCCGCCTTCCTCGCGGGCGCGGCGGGAGCCGCCGGGACCGCCGCCTTCGGCGCGGCGGCGGAGGCCGAGGGGGCCGACGCCGGGAGCGGATCCAGCGCCGTGCCCACCGCCGGGACGGCCGCGGCCGCCGAGGGGAGCGGCGCGCCGGCGGCCGGGCCCTTGGTGAGGGCGTCGTGGAAGGAGAGCTTCGGCTCCTTCTCGGGAGGCGGCGGGGGCCGCGGCGCCGGCCGGTCCAGCGCCGCCAGCGAGTCGTCGGCCGGGCCCGCCCCGGGCTGGGCGCGCGCCGCCACCTGCTTGCCGACGTTGAGGCCGAGGACGAAGACCGCGCCCAGCACCACCAGCGCGCCGACCACCACCGACGCCACCTGGGTGCCGTCGAGGCTCAGCTCGTAGCGCTCCCTGACCTTGCTGTTCTCGCGCATCGCCACCTGCCCGCCGATTCTAGGCGGGCGCGCCGATATCGCCATTTTTCGGAGGGGAGCCCTCAGTCCTCGTCGGCGACGGCGGCGCTCTCCATCCGGTCCGGCGCCGAGACGCCCAGGGCGGCGAGGCCGTTGGCCAGCACCTGCTTCAGCGCCAGGCAGAGGTAGAGCCGCCCGGCGGTCTTCACCGGGTCGGCGCCGATCACCCGCTCGCCGGTGCGCTTGCCGCCGGTGTAGTACGAGTGGAAGGCGGCGATGGTCTGCTGCAGGTAGTAGGCGACCCGGTGGGGCTCGTAGGCCAGCGCCGCCTCGGCCATCAGCTCCGGGAAGGCCAGGATGCGCTTCAGGAGCTCCTGCTCCTCGGGGAGCACCAGGGAGCGCACCGCCGCCAGGTCGAAGCGCGGCTCGGGGAGGCCGGCCTCGGCCGCCCGCCGCAGGATGCTCGCCAGCCGGGCGTGGCCGTACTGGACGTAGAAGACCGGGTTGTCGAGCGTCTGCTTCTTGGCCAGCTCCAGGTCGAAGTCGAGCTGGGCGTCGGCGCGGCGGGTGAGGAAGAGGAAGCGGGCCGCGTCGCGTCCCACCTCGTCCAGCACCTCCCGCAGCCAGACCACGTTGCCGGAGCGCTTGCCCATCTTCAGGGCCTCGCCGCCGCGGGTCAGGTTGACCATCTGGATCAGGACCACGTGCAGGTCCCGGCGGGCGTGGCCCAGCGCCTCCAGCGCCGCCCCCAGCCGCGGGACGTAGCCGCCGTGGTCGGCCCCCAGCACGTCCACCAGCGCGTCGGCCCGCTGCCGCTTCTGCCAGTGGTAGGCGATGTCGGCGCAGAAGTAGGTGGGCGTCCCGTCCGCCTTCTTCACCGGCCGGTCCACCTCGTCTCCGTACCTCGAGGACCGGAACAGGGTGAGCGGCTCGGCCGAGGCGACCTCGGCCTCCCCGTCGGCGTGGGCCTCCCCGTCGGCCGGCGCCGCGGGGGGGCCGCCCTTCCTCGACTTGGGCGGCGGGAGGGTGCCGACGTAGACCAGCCCCTTGGCCTCCAGCTCCCCCAGGAACCGCTCCACCGTCCCCGACTGGTAGAGCGCCTTCTCCGACGACCAGAGGTCGAAGCGGATGTCGATGGCGGCCAGGTCCTCGCGGATCATCCCCAGGACGTGCTCGACCGCCCGGTCCCGGATCGGGCCGAGCCACTCGGCCTCGGGGGCGTCGAGCCAGCGGTCCCCCACCTCGGCCCGCAGGGCGCGGGCGATCTCCACGACGTAGGCGCCGGGATAGCCCTGGGGCGGGAAGTCCACCGTCCGGCCCGCCAGCTCCTGGTAGCGGAGGTGGACCGACCGGGCCAGGGTCTGCACCTGGGCCCCGTAGTCGTTGACGTAGTACTCGCGGGTGACGGCGTGGCCGCTCCAGTCGAGCAGCCGCGCCACGGCGTCGCCGGTGACGGCGTTGCGGCCGTGGCCCACGTGCATCGGACCGGTGGGGTTGGCCGAGACGAACTCGACGTTGACCCGCTTCCCCTTCCCCACCGTGGTCCGCCCGAAGGCGGCGCCCTGGCGCTCCACCTCCTGGAGCGCGCGGAACCAGACGTCGGGCGCCAGCCGGACGTTCAGGAAGCCGGGGCCGGCGACCTCCAGCGAGGCGACGGCGCCGCCCTCGTCCGCGGCCCGCACCGCCTCGGCGATGGCGGCCGCCAGCTCGCGCGGCGGGCGGCCGGCGGCCCTGGCCAGGACCATCGCGGCGTTCACCGCGAAGTCGCCGTGGCGGGGATCGCGGGGCGGCTCCACCGCGACGGCCACGGGCGCGGCCGGCCACCGCCCCTCGGCGGCGCCGCGGGCCAGCGCCTTCTCGAACAGCTCTCGGACCAGGTCGCGGATCATGGGCGCCGCATGGAATACCCATCGCCGGAGCGGGAAGCAATAGCGGAGGCGCCGGCGGGAGGGCCTAGCCCGGCCTCAAGCTCTCGAAGGCCCCGCAGCGCAGGCAGCGCCAGGCGCGCCGCGGCGCCTCGGCCCCGCAGCGGACGCAGCGCAGCGGCCGGGCCCGGCGCTGCAGCGCCTTCACCATCAGCTCGTGCCGGGCCGCCAGCTCCTCCGGGCGCGGGTCCCCGGCGTCGCGCAGCAGCTCGCGCATCACCAGCGTGACCTCGCCGGTGGCGTCGGCGTCCATGGCGGCGCGCAGCGCCTCCAGGGCCTCGGCGTTGCGGCCGGCGCGGTGGAGCGCCCGGCCCCGCAGGTAGTGGAGCGCGGCGTCGCCCGGCGCCGCCGCCCGCCACTCCTCGACCAGCGCCAGCGCCC
>JAJZTO010000419.1 GCA_021848865.1 Myxococcales bacterium | reverse complement strand
GGCTGGTGGACCACCTGGAGCAGCGCACCGCCCGCCTCGACGAGATCGAGATCCTGGTCCTCGACGAGGCCGACCGCATGCTGGACATGGGCTTCAAGCCCCAGCTCACGCGGATCCTGGCGCGGCTCCCCCGCCAGCGCCAGACGCTCCTGTTCTCGGCCACCATGGGCGTCGAGGTCGCCGACTTCGCCCGGGCGCACCTGCGGGAGCCGGTGCGCGTCGAGGTCGCGCGCAGCGGGACCACCGCGGCGCGCGCCGTCCAGCACGTCTTCCTCGCCACCCAGGAGGAGAAGCTCCCGCTCCTGCTGGCGCTGCTCGAGTCGGACGACCTCGCGACGCTGGTCTTCACCCGGACCAAGCGGCGCGCCGACCGGGTCTGGAAGGCGGTGGCGCGCGCCGGGCACAAGGCGGCGCGCATCCACGCCGACCGCTCCCAGGGGCAGCGCCGGATGGCGCTCGACGGGTTCAAGGAGGGGACCTACCGGGTGCTGGTGGCGACCGACATCGCGGCGCGCGGGATCGACGTGGCGGAGATCGGCCACGTCGTGAACTTCGACCTGCCGCACGTGGCGGAGGACTACGTCCACCGCGTCGGCCGCACGGCGCGCGCGGCCGCGAGCGGCCGGGCCTCGAGCTTCGCCTCGCCGGAGGAGCGGGACCTGCTGCGCGGGATCGAGCGGCTCACCCGGGTCGAGCTCCCGCGCGCCGAGCTGCCGCGCGGCGCGGCCGCCTTCACCGCCGAGCTGGAGCGCGCCCGGGCGGCGCGGGCCACCGGCGGCGGGGGCGAGCGGCCCTCTCGGCGGGCGGGGCCGCCCAGGCGGCCGGGCCGCCGGCCGGGCGCCCGGCGGGTCGGCAGGAGCTGATCGCCGGCCCCTCGCCGGTGGCCCGCCTCGGAGCCGGCGGGGAAGCTACCGCGCGGCGGCCGGGGCCGGGGGAGGGCACAGCCCCTCGCCGTCGGGCCCGAGCGCCTCGCCCGCGCGCAGCAGGGACAGGTTCACCGCCGCCCGGTAGCCGTCCGGGTCGAGCGCGATGGCGCGCACCAAGGCCGCCTCGGCCTCGTCGCGGCGGCAGGCGCAGGCGAGGGCGTGCCCGAGGTTGTTCCAGGCCCGGGCGTTCCCGGGGACCTTCGCGGCCGCGTCGGCCCAGTAGGTCACCTCGTCGCGGTAGACCAGGTTGCGGGCGGCGGTGGCGGCGCCGAGCGCCAGGGGCAACGCCACGGCAGCGGCCCGGCGCAGCGCGCGGCCCGGCCCGGCGGCGGCGAGCCCGCGCGCCAGGAGCCAGGCCGGCCCGAGGAGGGCGAGGTAGAGCTGCCGCTCGCTGGCCGGGTCGCGGCGCGGCACCAGCCAGCCGGTGGGCGCGAGCCAGAGCAGGGTCCAGAGCAGGCCGAAGGCCAGGGCGGGGCGCCGGCGAAGCGCCAGGAGCCCGCCGGCGACCGCGGCGGCGAGGGCGAGGCCCGCGGCGGCGAGGGCGGGCGTGAGCTCCGCCGCCGCCGGCAGGGCCGGGTCGGCGACCATCCGGTCCGGCCGCACCATCTGGCCGGTGAGCCAGGCGGCGGCGCGGAGCTGCGTGAGCAGGTTCTCCCAGGGCCCGCGCAGCCCCAGCCCGACGCCGAGCAACCGGCGGTAGGTGGGCGAGGCGAGGATCGCCGCCGCGCCCGCGGCCAGCAGCGCCAGGTGGGGTCCGACCCGCCGCGCCGCCTCGCGCCAGCCGGACGGCGCGGTGCGGTCCAGGGCGACGAAAAGGAGGAGCGCGAGGGGCAGGACGGCCGGGTACTCCTTCACCGCCAGCGCGCCGGCGAAGAGGAGGAGCGAGGCGGCCCGGGCCCCGCGCCCGCGCGGCCCCTCGGGGGCCCGGAGCCAGGCGAGGAGGCTGCCGAGGACGAAGGTGGCGGCGAGGGCGGTGGAGCGCCCCGAGACGTAGGTGACCGCCTCCACCTGTACCGGGTGGAGGGCGAAGAGGAGGGCGCCGAGCAGCGCGGCGGCCGGCGTGGCGGGAGAGCCCGGCTCGGCGCGCTCGCCCACGCGCCGCAGCAGCGCCCAGGCGAGCACCGCGTTGGCGGCGTGGAGCGCCACGTTGACGGCGTGGAAGCCGGTGAGGCCGAGACCGCTCTGGTGATTGGCGGCGTAAGTCAGCTTGAGGAGCGGCCGGATGCCCGGCATCGACCGCCACCAGGCGGCGAGCGACTGGACGCGCGGGTCCCGGACCACCGCCGGCCAGTCGTCGAAGACGAAGGTGCCGGCGAAGGAGGTGGCGTAGGCGGCGGCCACGGCGCCGGCGAGGAGGACGGGCGCGGCGGCGGGCCGCCCGGCGGCCGCCGGCGGCGCCTCAGCCACGCGACGCCTCGAAGGCGAGGTCCACCAGGCCGGCCGCGTTCCAGAAGCGGTCCGGGGCGCCGAGGAGCACCACCAGCACCTCGACGCCGGCCCGCACCGCCAGGGCCACCACGCACTTGCCTGCGCGGGGCGTGTAGCCCGTCTTCACGCCGCGGGCCCCCTCCACCCGCCCCACCAGCAGGTTGTGGTTCACGAGGTCGAAGCTCCGCCCCCCGCGGGTGGAGAGCCGGACGCGGGTGGCGCCGACCGTGAGCCGGAACTCGGGCAGGGCGAGCGCGGCCCGGGTGAGGGCGAGCAGGTCCCGCGCCGAGCTGCGCTGGTCCGGGGCGTCGTGGCCGCAGGGGTTCTCGAAGTGGGTGGCGGCGAGCCCCAGCGCGGCGGCGCGCCGGTTCATGCGCGCCACGAAGGCCCGGGCGCCGCCGGCGGCGTGCTCGGCGAGGGCCAGGCAGGCGTCGTTGGCGGAGCCGATGAGCATGGCCCGCAGGGCGTCCCGCGCGGTGAGCCGGTCGCCGGCCCGCAGGCCGAGGCGCG
>JAJZTO010000418.1 GCA_021848865.1 Myxococcales bacterium | reverse complement strand
GCCGAGCTGCTGGCCCGGGCGCACCCGGTCGCCCACCGCCACGTCGAGGGCCGAGAGCTGCCCGGCCATGTCGGCGCGCACCGCGCGCCGCGCGCGCCCGCCGGCGCCCCCGCTCATTCCCGCCCCTCGGCGGCCCGCTCCTGCGCCGCGGGCCGGGCCGGGGCGGCCCCGAAGAGGATGCGGATGGCGATCATGGCGGCGTCCACGTCCGGCTCGTCGCCGGTGATCACGTCGCGGTAGAGGAAGGCGGTGCCGATGCGCAGCGCCACGTAGGCCAGCGACTTCGGGTCCATGGGGTGGGCGAAGCGGCCGGCCCGGACCTCGCGCTCGACCACGCCGCGCAGCACCGCGGCGCAGCGGGCGTCCACCGCGCTGTCCTTCGACATCAGCACCCGCACCGCGTAGACCGGGTCCTGGTGCACGAAGCGGCGCAGCGGCTCGGACCGGCGCAGGGAGCGCAGCAGGCGGTCCATCACCTCGGCCAGGTAGGCGGCGCCCCGGCCCCGCGCCTCCCGCCGCCCCTGCTCCAGGGTGAGGAGGAACAGGCTGGAGAGCACCTGGCCGTGGAGCAGCTCCCGGCTCCCCACCCAGCGGAAGACGGTGGCTCGGCTCACCCCCAGCTCGGCGGCCAGGGCGCCGATCTCGATGCGCTCCCCGGCCAGCCACTTCTTCCGCGCCCGGGCGAAGACGTCCAGGGGGCCGACCCGCCCGCCCGGCGCCTGGCCGCCCAGCATCCGCGCCAGCGGCGTGGCCGCGCGGCGCGGGCGCCGCCTCGTCGGCTTGGAGGTCCGGGGCAAGGGTGCGTCACGTTGCCAGAGTGATGCACCGGGCGCAACCCCCACCGGGCCCGGGCCCGGGCGCGCCGGCGGGCGCGGCCCGGAGCAGGAGGCTCCGGGTCCGGCACTAGGCGCAGCGCAGCGCCCGGGCCAGCGCGCGGTCGCCGCCGGCGCGGAAGGCTTCCAGGGCGTCGTCGGCCGGGCTGCGGCCCGAGGCGGCCCGCTCCTCCAGCGGCGCCAGCCAGACGCGCTCGTCCTCGCCGCCGGCGCCGCAGCAGTTCTGCCGGTGGAGCCCGTCGGCCGAGAGCCGCAGCAGCGCCCGCGCCAGCTCCTGGAGGCTGCGGCCCCGGGCGTCCCGCGCGTCCAGGCCGTGGCGCCCGGCCTCGCGGCCGAGCTCCTGCCGCTCGGCCAGGGTGAGCCCCTTCACCTCGTCCCAGGCCGCCGCCCGCGCCGTGGCGTCGTAGAGCAGCCCCTTCCAGAAGGCGGCCAGCGACTTGGCCATGCCCGGGTGGCAGGCGTCGGCGCCCCGCAGCTCCACCACCCCCTTCACCCGGACGTCGGGGAAGAGGCAGGAGAGGTGGTCCTCCCAGTCGGCCAGGGTGGGCCGCTCGCCGTGGAGCCCCTCGGCCAGGAAGGCGCGGAAGGTCCGGCCGCCGGTCGCCAGGTACTCGCCCCGCCGCCGCAGGAAGACCATGGGGACGTCCAGCGCCCACTCGACGTAGCGCCGGTAGGCCGCCCCGGCGAAGCCCTCCTCGAAGGCGAAGGGCAGCAGGCCGCAGCGCGCCGGATCGGTCTCCTCCCACACCTGGACGCGGAAGGACTTCCCGCCCCAGGCGCGGCCTCCCACCACCGGCGAGTTGGCGTACAGGGCCACCACCGCCGGCTGGGCCGCCTGGGCCAGCCGGAGCTTCTCGGCCAGGTCGGCCTCGGAGCCGAAGTCGAAGGAGGCCTGCACCGAGCCGGTCATGGCCATCATGTCCTCGGCGAGCCGGCCGCGCGCGGCGAGGAACGGGCGCATCACCCGGTAGCGGGACTTGGGCATCCAGGGCGTGGTCGCCGGCGTGCCCCAGGGCCGGTAGCCGGTGGCCAGGAACTCCACCCCCAGCTCGTCCGCCAGCGCCGCGCAGCGGGCGTGGTGCCGGTCCAGCTCCGCCGCCACCACGTGCACGTCCTGGAAGGGCCGGCCCGACAGCTCGACCTGCCCGCCCGGCTCGATGCTGACGGTGAGGCCGCGGTGCTGGGCGGCGATGACGCGTCCCTCGTCCTCCACCAGCTGGTAGCCCATGCGGCCGAAGCCGCGCAGGACCGCCTCGACGCCGCGCGGTCCCTCGTAGGGGAGCGGCCGGACGGTCCCGGCCTCGATCGCCACCTTCTCGTGCTCCAGCCCCACCTTCCACTCGGCCGGGGGCCGCTCCCGCTCGCGGAACCAGGCGACGAGATCGCCCGGCCCGCGCACCGGCGGGCTGTCGGCAGCGGACTTGTCGAGGGACATGGCGCCGATCTACCCGCGGTCCGGGCCGGACGCCAGCCCACGGCCGCGCCCGCCTCCCGCCGCGGGCCCGGTTCCCTTGCGCCGGCCGTCCTCCGGCCCTTATCCTCCCGGGGAAGGCCCTCCCTGGCAGGTACGCCGTCCGGACACCCATGAACCGCCCACTCCGTCTCATCGCCTCGCTGGCGGCGTCGCTCGCGCTCGCCCTCGCCGTCTCCTTCGCCCTGTTCCGGGCGCACGCCGAGTCGCGCCGGGCCACGGACCTGACGGCGGCCACCGCCAGCGCCGCCAGCGCCGCCAGCGCCGCCGACGCCGCCGCGGGACGGGCCGGCGTGCTGGCCCTGGCGGCGACGCCCACCGGCGCGAGCGGGATCTTCCCCGACGACGCCGGCTACGACCTCGCCCGGCTGCCGGTGCTCTCGGCGGTCATCAACGTGGTGGACCGCAACTACGTCGACCCCAAGCGGATCGACCCCAAGGCCATGGTGGTGGCGGCCCTCGACGGCGTCGAGCGGACGGTGGCCGAGGTGCTCTGCGAGGGGGACGCCGGCTCGGGCAAGGTGACGGTCACGGTGGGCTCCGCCCGGCAGAGCTTCGACCTCTCCT
>JAJZTO010000417.1 GCA_021848865.1 Myxococcales bacterium | reverse complement strand
AGTGCGCCGCCGGCCAGCTCCCCCGGCGCGCAGGCGGCCAGGAAGCTCACCAGCAGGTCCCGGGCCACCACCAGCACCGTGCCGCCCAGCTCATAGGCGGCGTAGACGTAGTCGGCGCGGGCGGCGATGGCCAGGTTGGCGGGCAGCGTCCACGGGGTGGTGGTCCAGATCACCAGCCGGGCGGCGCGGCCGCGCAGCTTCTGGTGGGGCAGCGGCGCGGTCAGGTCGAAGGCCACGTAGATCGACGGCGAGGTGTGCTCCTCGTACTCCACCTCGGCCTCGGCCAGCGCGGTCCGGTCGGTGATGCACCAGTAGACCGGCTTCTTGCCGCGCACCAGGTAGCCGTGCTCGGCGGCGCGCGCCAGCGCCCGGACCGTGTCGGCCTCGTAGCGCTTGTCCATGGTGGCGTAGGGCGAGTCCCAGCGGCCGAAGATGCCGAGCCGCTTGAACGACGTCCGCTGCTTGTCGATCCACTTGGCCGCGTAGGTGCGGCAGGCGCCGATGACGGCGGCGCGGTCCATGTCGCGCTTCTTCGACCCCAGCTCCTTGTCGACCTTCAGCTCGATGGGCAGGCCGTGGCAGTCCCAGCCCGGCACGTAGTCGGCCACCTCGCCGTTCTGGTTCCGGTACTTGACGATGATGTCCTTGAGGATCTTGTTGAGGGCGTGGCCGATGTGGATGTCGCCGTTGGCGTACGGCGGCCCGTCGTGCAGCACGAACTTCCTGGCGCCGGGGCGGGCGGCGTTCTGGGCCAGCACCTGCTCGTAGATGCCCGCAGCCTCCCAGGCGCGCAGGATCTCGGGCTCCCGCTGGGCCAGGTTGGCCTTCATGGGGAAGTCGGTCTTGGGGAGATGGATCGAATCCTTGTAGTCCACGCTGGTGTCCTTGGAAGGAGTGCGGTTCTAGCAGTCTGGCGGGCTCCGGGCTACCCTTCCCGCCGTCCAGATGGCGAGCGCGAAGCGGCCAGCGGTGAACCGGGCGGGGCCCGCGCGGCGGCCGGCCCCGCGCCGCGCGGCGCCGGCACCGGCGCTGGTCATCCTCTCCCGCAACGCCAAGCTCTACTCCACGCGGCGCCTGGTGGCCGCGGCCAGGGTCCTCGGCCTCCACCCTCGCGTGCTCGACACGCTCCGCTGCGACCTCCTGCTGGAGCGCGATCGCCCCCGCCTCTTCCACCGGGGCGTCGAGATCGTGCCGGCCTCGGTGCGCGTGGTGATCCCACGCATCGGCGCCTCCATCACCGGCTACGGCCTCTCGGTGGTGAACCAGTTCGACCTCATGGGCGTGCCGGTCCTGAACGGCGCCGCCGGCATCGGCCGCTCGCGCGACAAGCTGCGGGCGCTGCAGCTCCTGGCCCTGGCCGGCCTGGCCATCCCGCGCACCGCCCTCTGCCGCTACCGGGACGATGTGCCCGCGGCGGTGGAGCTGGTGGGCGGCCTCCCCTGCATCATCAAGCTGGTCCGCGGCGCCCAGGGCGTGGGCGTGATGATCGCCAGCACCATGGCCGAGGTGACCGGCCTGCTCGACACGCTCTGGACGCTCGGCCAGGAGATCCTCCTGCAGGAGCTGGTCAAGGAGTCGCGTGGCCGGGACGTGCGGGCGCTGGTGATCGGCGACGAGGTGGTGGCGGCGATGCGCCGCACCGCCCGCGCCGGCGAGTTCCGCTCCAACATCCACCGCGGCGCCGCCGCGACCCGGCTGGAGCTGCCGGGCGACTACGCCAGGGCGGCCATCCGGGCGGCCCGCGTGGTCGGCCTGGAGGTGGCCGGCGTCGACCTGCTCGAGGCCCATGAAGGGCCGATGATCATGGAGGTCAACAGCTCGCCCGGCTTCGAGGCGCTGGAGCGGGCCACCGGGTACGACATCGCGACGCGCTACGTCGAACACGCCGCCGCCTTCGCCGCCAGGACCCACAAGGCCCCCCCAGGCCCCCGGTGAATGACCGCGGGTCGTGATACGTCTTGCTCCACGAGGCGCCCCCGTCCCGGCGTCGAGGAGTGACCACATGAAGCGTGCCCTGCTGGCCCTGCTCCCATTCACGCTGCTCATTGGCTGTGTCGTCCGCCCCTACACGCCTCAGACGCGGTATGAGCCACCGCCGCCGCAGCCCGTCTACGAGCCGGCCCCCGCGCCTGCGCCGGTCTACCAGCCACCGCCGGTCGTCTATCAGCCGCCGCCGCCCGTCTACCAGCCGCCTCCGCGGCCGGAGATCTGGTACTTCGGCGAGCACTTCATCCCCGAATCGGCCGGTGGCGGCTGGTGCTACATCGACGGCCCGCACTCGCACGACTACTACCCGGAGCGCGAGGACCATTACGTCCTGGACGGCGGCTACTACTACTACCGGGGGCCGTTCCAGTTCATGTTCTACGCAGGGCACCCGCTCCCCGGTGGCGGCTGGTGCTTCATCCGCGGCCCGCATCACCACGACTACTACCCGCCCCGGGGCCCCGAGTGGCGCTGGCAGCCCGGGCGCGGCTACGTCTACGGTGGCTCCTATGCCCCTTCGCGACCGCCGCCGCCCAGCTACTGGAGCCGCGCGGCCCCGCCGCCGCCGCGGGTGATCCCGCCCAGGCCGCTCGAGTGGTACCAGCCGCGCCGTCCCGCGCCGGCGCCGCCCCCGCGGCCGGCTCCTCCGCCGCGCATGCACCCGCGCGACGACGATCGGGGCCACGATCGCGGCGACCGCGAGCGCGAGCTGCGCGACCGGGAACAGCGTGACCGGGAGCAGCGTGGCCAGGAGCTTCGCGATCGCGAGCAGCGGGATCGGGAGCTCCGCGCCCGGGAGCAGCAGGACCGTGAGGCGCGTGAGCGTGGACAGCGGGAGCAGCAGGCCCGCGAACTGCGCGACCGTGAGCAGCGGGAACGGCAGGATCGTG
>JAJZTO010000023.1 GCA_021848865.1 Myxococcales bacterium | reverse complement strand
GGCGTAGCTGCTCGCGGAACATCTCGCCGCTCATCAGCAGGCCGTGGGAGAAGACGACGGTCTCCGGCCCGCGGCCCGACGACTCGTAGTGGAGCTCGACGCCGTTCACCAGCAGCTTCGGCATGGTCCCCCCCGGCGAGTAGAGGAGTGTCCCGCGCGGCGGGCCGGCGGGCAAGGCCGGCGTGGCGCGCACCCGGCCGGCGCGGGAGGGGCGCCGGTCCGGGAGCCCGGGGTCAGGCGTCGATGCCCTCGAAGAGGACGCTGGAGAGGTAGCGCTCCCCGGCGTCGGGGAGGATGGTGACGATGAGCTTCCCCTTCGAGGCCGGCTGCTGGGCGACCTTGATCGCCGCCGCCACCGCGGCGCCGCAGGAGATGCCGCCGGTGATGCCCTCCTCCCGGTGGAGCCGCCGGGCCATCTCCACCGACTCGTCGTTGGAGACCGTCACCACCTCGTCCACCAGCGAGAGGTCGAGGACGTCGGGCTTGAAGCCGGCGCCGAGCCCCTGGATCTTGTGCGGCCCCGGCTTGGGGGTCTCGCCGGCGCGCAGGGCGGTGAGCACCGGGGAGTGGATGGGCTCGACCGCCACCGCGCGGACCGCCTTCTTCCGCTCCTGCTTGAGGTAGCGCGCGGCGCCGGTGATGGTCCCGCCGGTGCCGACGCCCGACACCAGCACGTCCACCTGGCCGTCGGTGTCGTTCCAGATCTCCGGGCCGGTGGTGCGGAAGTGGATGTCGGGGTTGGCGGGGTTCTTGAACTGCTGGGGGATCCAGTGCCGGGCCGGATCGGTGGCGGCGATCTCCTCGGCCTTGGCGATGGCGCCGGCCATGCCCTTGGCGCCCTCGGTGAGCACCAGGTTGGCGCCGAAGGCCTTGAGCATCTTGCGCCGCTCCAGCGACATCGTCTCGGGCATGGTCAGGGTGATGGGGTAGCCGCGCGCCGCCGCCACGTAGGCCAGGGCGATGCCGGTGTTGCCGCTGGTGGGCTCGACGATGGTCCGGTCGCGCGAGCCGGGCTTCAGGATCCCCCGCTTCTCGGCGTCCCAGATCATCGCGGCGCCGATGCGGCACTTCACCGAGTAGGCCGGGTTGCGCCCCTCGATCTTGGCGAGGATGGTGGCCTGGAGCCCCTGGGTGACGCGGTGGAGCCGCACCAGGGGGGTGTTGCCGATGCTGAGGCTGTTGTCGTCGTAGATGCGGGCCATGGCGTCTCCTTGGGTGTGCTGCAGGGCTGTGCTTCAGATGGTGAAGTCGTGGACGCCGGCCGACTCCTGGGCGCGGCGGGCGAGGTCCTCGAGGGTGGTGCCGTCCACCACCCGGGTGACGGCCTGCTCGACCTCCTCCCAGAGGCCGCGCAGGGCGCGCCCGGCCGGGTCGGCGGCGGCGCCGCGCCGGCCGGCGCGGGCGGCGGGGCCGATGGGCCCGTCGACGGCACGCCAGACCTCTCCCGCGGTGATGCGGGACCCGGGCCGGGCCAGGCGGTGTCCGCCGGCGGCGCCGCGGCGGCTCTCCACCAGCCCGGCGCGCCGCAGCTCCCCGAGGATGGCCTCGAGGAACTTGGCCGGGGCCCGGGTCCGGCGGGCGATGGCGGCGGTCGGCGCCACGGCGCCCGGCTCCGCGGCGCGGGCCAGGTCGAGCATCGCCCGCATCGCGTATGCGGCTTTCTGGCTTGGGTACATCATATCCTAGTATTCAGATAGGGATAATCAAACCACCCCAATCCTAGTCGCGTCGCCCGCGCCCCGCAAGCCCCGATCCCCGCCCGGACGGGGTGACGCTGGCGCACATCCCGCATAGGATGGCGCCCTTCGAACCAGGCGACGAGCGGGGGAGGCCGGCGCGACGCCGGCCGGGCGGTGGCCGACCGCCGGCAAGGAGCGGCAGGACGTGGCGAAGAGGACGGTGACCGCGGCGCTGCTGTTGCTCGCCGCGGGAGGCTCGGCCCGGGGCGCGGCGCCCCGGGTGCCGGGCGTGACGGACGACGAGGTGGTGCTGGGCATGTCGGTGCCGCTCTCCGGACCGGCCGCCGCCTGGGGCTCGCTGGCCCTGGCGGCCGAGGCCTGGGCGCGCCACGTGAACGCCGAGGGCGGCGTCCACGGCCGGAGGATCCGCGTGCGCATCATGGACGACGGCTACGTCCCGGGGCGCGCCGTCGCCAACTTCCACGAGGCCAAGGACGAGGTCTTCGCCATGGTCGGGACCATGGGGACCGCGGTGCTGGCGGCGACCAAGGAGGTGGTGGCCGAGGCGCGCCTCCCCTGGGTCTACCCGCTCGGCAACCCGCGCCTCTTCGCCGGCCTGCCGCGGGAGAAGGTGGCGACCACCTTCACCGAGTACCCGGACTACGCCGACGAGGGGGCGTTCCTGGCCCGCGAGGCGGCGGCGCTGGCCGGGGCCCGCTCCATCGCCTTCTTCGGCCAGAACGACGACTACGGCAAGACCGGCCTCGACGGCGTGCGGCGCGGCGTGGCGGCGCTCCCCGGCGTGCGCCTCTCGGCCGAGGTGCTCTACGAGGTCACCGACCGCGAGATGGGCACCCAGGCCGTCCGCCTGAAGCAGTCGGGCGCCGACGCGGTGATCCTCTACGCCACCTCGGCGCACGCCGCCTCGCTGGTGAAGGAGATGGCCCGGATCGGCTACCGGCCCAGGCTCTTCGCCTCCTTCACCCTCTCCGACCGCGACCGGATGTTCGGGCTGCTCGGCGAGCTGTGGGAGGGGGCCTGGTTCGACACCCACATCGCCCAGCGCGGCGAGCCGGCCGCCGACCGGGTGCTCTCGGTGATCCTCCCGCTCGCGCCGCGGCTGGCGGGGCACGAGGGGACCGCCGTGCACGGCGTCGCCGCGATGATGGTGGCGGTGGAGGGGCTGCGCCGCGCCGGCCGGGCGCTCACCCGCGAGGGCTTCGTGCGGGCGCTGGAGGGGCTGCACGGCTGGTCGCCGGCCGGCCTCTCGGCGCCGGTGACCTTCGGGCCGGGGCGCCACCACGGGCTGAACTCGGTGCGGCTGCTCCAGGCGCTCTCGGCGAAGGACCGCTCGTTCCGGCAGGTCACCGGGGACCAGGCGTTCCCCACGTACTTCTAGTGCAAGCGCGGCGGGGGAGGAGCCCCGTCCCGCGGAAACCCAGGGAGGGAGTCGCATGACGGAGTGGAAGGGAAACCGGGCCAAGGCCCAGAAGCTCAGGGCGCAGCTCTCGCTGCCGGTCATCGGCGCGCCGATGTTCATCCTGTCGCGGCCGGAGCTGGTCGTCGCCCAGTGCACCAGCGGCGTGGTGGGCTCCTTCCCGGCGCTGAACGCCCGGCCCAAGGAGGAGCTGGACGGCTGGCTCACCCGCGTCGAGGAGGGGCTGGCGGCCCACCGGGCCGCGCACCCCGGCGACCGGGTGGCGCCCTACGCCGTGAACCAGATCATCCACGAGTCGAACGACCGGCTGGAGCACGACCTGGAGGTCTGCGGCCGCCACCGGGTGCCCATCGTCATCACCAGCCTGCGCGCCCCCGGCGGCATCACCGACCGGGTCCACGCCTGGGGCGGGCTGGTCTTCCACGACGTGGTGAACGTCCGCCACGCCCAGAAGGCGCTGGAGGCGGGGGTGGACGGCCTCATCCTTGTCTGCGCCGGCGCCGGCGGCCACGCCGGCACGCTCAGCCCCTTCGCCCTGCTCGGCGAGGTCCGCCGCTTCTTCGACGGCCCGGTGGCGCTGGCCGGGGCCATCACCACCGGCCGCGCCGTGCTGGCCGCCGAGGCGCTGGGGGCGGACTTCGCCTACGTCGGCACCCGCTTCATCGCCACCGCCGAGGCCGCCGCCCCCGATCCGTACAAGGACATGGTGGTGGGGTCGACGGCCGCCGACGTGGTCTACACGCCGCTCTTCACCGGCGTGCACGGCAACTACCTGAAGGGGAGCATCGTCGCGGCCGGCCTCGACCCCGACAACCTGGCCACCGCCGACAAGAGCTCGATGAACTTCGGCTCGGGACGCAGCAAGGCCTGGAAGGACATCTGGGGCGCCGGCCAGGGGGTCGGCACCATCGACGAGGTGCTGCCGGCGCGCGCGCTGGTGGCGAGGATGAGGAACGAGTACCAGGCGGCCCGCGCCGCGCTCCTGGAGGTCCACCCGTGAGCAACGTCCTGATCGCCACCGACGGCCCGGTCCGCACCATCACCATGAACCGGCCCGAGGCGCGCAACGCCCTCGACAGCACCGCCTACCGCGCCCTCATCGCCGCCCTGGCCGAGGCCGGCCGGGATCCGGCGGTCCGCGCCGTGGTCTTCGCCGGCGCCGGCGGCCACTTCACCGCCGGCAACGACATCAAGGACTTCCAGGGCGAGATCCCGGTGGGCGACGTCCCCGGCATCTCCTTCCTCAAGGACCTGGCCCGCTTCCCGAAGCCCATGCTGGCGGCGGTGGAGGGGGTGGCGGTCGGCATCGGCTCCACCATGCTGCTCCACTGCGACTTCGCCTACGCCGGGCGCGGCGCCCGCTTCCGCATGCCCTTCGTCCCGCTGGGGCTGTGCCCGGAGGGCGGCTCCACGGTGCTGCTGGCCCGCGTCGTCGGGCCGAAGAAGGCCTGGGACTGGCTGCTCACCGGCCGGGAGTTCACCGGGGCCGAGGCCGCCGAGGCCGGCTTCGTCACCGCCGCCACCGACGACGGCGGCGCGCTGCGCAAGGCCCAGGAGACGGCCCAGGCGCTCGCCCAGCTCCCGCCCGAGTCGATCCGGGTGACCAAGGGGCTCCTGCGCCGCGCCGAGCTGCCCGGGGTGCTCGAGGCGCTCGACGTCGAGATGGTCGAGTTCAAGAAGCGCCGGGCCTCGCCCGAGGCCCAGGCGATCTTCGCCGCCTTCTTCGCCAGGCGCGGCAAGTAGGCGCGGGGGCCGGCCCGCCGGCCCCGCGGCCGTTGGCGGCGCGGGGCGGCGCGGATACCATCGGCGGCACCGATGTGGACCCCGGAGCCGACCCAGGGCCTCGCGCGCGCCGCCGCCGGCGCCGCGCACGTCGGCGCGATGGCGCTCTTCCTCTGGTTCCAGGCCATCGGCCAGCGGCTGCGCCGCGAGGAGCACCGCGCCTGGTGGGCCGGGAGCGGCCGGGACCTCCTCAACGTCGCGGGGCTGGCCGCGCTCTCGGGCTCGCTCCGCGCCGGGGGCTACCCGGGCGCGGCGGCGCTGCTCGCCGGCGGGACCGAGACGCTGCTGCTCTTCGGCATCTACACCTTCGCGACCCTGCGGACCGCGAGCACCCACCCGCGGGCCTGGGCCTGGGCCGCGGCCGCGGGGCTGCTGGTCTGCCTGCCGGCGGTCCTCTGGCCGGGCCCGGTGCTGGCCGGGCTCTCGGCGGTGGCCGGCGGCCTCTTCCCCGGCCTCCGCTAGCGCTGGCGCTGCGAGGCCCGGTAGGCGGCGATCTCGGCGCGGGCCGCGGCGGCGGCGATGGGGTCGCGGGTCGCCAGGTCCCGGAGGCTCGACCGGCCCGGCCGCGCCCAGCGCTCGAAGGCCTCGGCCGGGATCTCCGCCGCCCCCGACGGCCCGGCCGCGCCCGGCGCCGGGAGCCGCGGCGCGAGCGCCGCGAGCGCCTCCGCCACCAGCCGGCGGTGGAGCGCCGTCAGCTCGGGCAGGGGGTCGCCGCCGGGCGCGCCGTCGCCGGTCGCGGTGCGTCCGGTGGCCTCGACCACCACCTCGCCGGTGGCCGCCTCGGCGATCTGGACGTGGGCCACGACCACGCTCTCGTCGTCCAGGGCGGAGGCGGTGCGGCCGCCGACGGTGGCGGCGGCGACGGTGCGGGCGCCGACCCGCTCGGCCCAGCCCCGCAGCACCAGGAAGGCCCGCGGCGGCAGGCCGCGCGCCGCCATCGCCTTCGCGGCGGTGCTGCCGGCGAGGACGTTGGGGTCGAGCGGCCGCGTCACCTCGAACTCCGTCGGCGGGATCACCGGGAGGCGGAGCCGCGCGCCGGCGGCGACCACCGCGTCGGAGGCCTTGAGCAGGCTGCGGAAGGCCGGCTCCTCCCAGCCGAAGGCGTAGGGGTAGACCACCAGGGCCCGCTCGTCGAGCGGGCCGCTCCCTCCGGCGCGCAGCCGGGTGGCGGGGCCCGAGCAGGAGAAAGCGAGCGCCAGCGGCGCGGCGAGCAGGAGGGTGCGGCGCATGGAGCGGCGAGTATAGCCGCGGCGCCGCGGCCGGAAACACCCATTCCCTCCGCGCCGCGCGCGGCAGGCGCTTGACGGCCCGGGACCTGCTACGGATAGTGCAGGTTCTCGCCGACTCCCGCCGCGCCGGGGAGTCTCCCCAGGGGGGGGACCACCATGTGGACTGCCGCGCTCGCGATGCTCCTCGCCTCGGCCGCCGGGGGCGACGCCCCGCCGCCCGCGGCGCCCGTCGTGCAGGAGATCGAGGAGCTTCCCGACCTGCCCTTGCCGCCGCGCCCGGACCGGGGCGGGCTGCGCCTGGCCCTGGGCGCGGGCCTGCTCCAGGACGCCGCCGGCCTCGCGCCGCTCCTCGACGCCGGCTACGCCTGGGATCCGTGGCCGCGGATGGGCTTCCGGCTCGACCTGGGGCTGGCCGTGGGGACCGGCTGGGCCGCCTTGCAGGGTGGCCCCACCTTCGTGGTCCGCGGCGCCGGCCCCGGGGCCTTCCTCACGCCCTACCTCGCGGCCGGCGCGGTGGTGGCGGCCCTGGGCGTCAACGACCGGCTCGGCTCCGGCACGGCCCGGACCGGCCAGCCGCTCGTCGCCGCCGGCGGGCGGGCCGTCTTCGCGGCGACCTCCTCGAGCCCCGGCGAACCGACCGGCGGCACCGGCGGCCCGCTCAACGACGGCGGGATCCCCTTCCGCTTCTCCTGGGGCCCGCAGGCCGGCGGCGGGCTGCTGGTGCGCATCGCCACCGACCTGTCGCTCGACGTGGCCGTCCGCTACGAGCTCCGGATCCAGGGCGTTCGCGGCCGCAGCGGCGGCGGCGCGACCTTCGGGATGCTCTCCGCCTTCTAGCCGCCGGAAACGAAGAGGGGCTCCCGTCGCCGGGAGCCCCCATGGAAACGGGGGGGCCGATGATGCCGGCCCCCCCGAATCCCCCGCTCGCTCCGGCCCGGCCTCATCCGGCCGGGCCTGCGCTCGACGAGCGCCGGGCGGGGTCGAGCCCTACATCCCCATCCCGCCCATGCCGCCCATGCCGCCGCCGCCCGGCATCGGAGGCGGCTCCTCCTTGGGCTTCTCGGCGATCATCGCCATGGTGGTCAGCATCAGCGAGGCCACCGAGGAGGCGTTCTGCAGCGCGGTGCGGGAGACCTTGGTCGGGTCGATGACGCCGGCCTTCACCAGGTCCTCGAACTCGCCGGTGGCGGCGTTGAAGCCGAAGGCCGCCTCCTTGGACTCCTTCACCTTGTTCACGATGATCGAGCCCTCCCAGCCGCCGTTCTCGACGATCTGGCGCAGCGGCTCCTCGAGGGCGCGGCGCACCAGGTCGATGCCCGACTTGTCGCCGCCGTCGACCGCGACCTTGTCGAGGCTCTTCAGGCAGCGCAGGTAGGCGACCCCGCCGCCGGGGACGATGCCCTCCTCGACGGCCGCGCGGGTGGCGTGCAGCGCGTCCTCGACCCGGGCCTTCTTCTCCTTCATCTCGGTCTCGGTCGCGGCGCCCACGTTGATGACCGCCACGCCGCCCACCAGCTTGGCGAGCCGCTCCTGGAGCTTCTCCTTGTCGTAGTCGCTGGTGGTCTCCTCGATCTGGGCGCGGATGACCTTCACCCGGGCCTCGATGTCGGCCTTCTTGCCGGCGCCGTCGACGATGGTGGTGTTGTCCTTGTCGATGGTGAGCTTCTTGGCGCGGCCCAGGTCCTTCAGGGTGACCTGCTCCAGCTTCAGGCCCAGCTCCTCGGCGATCATCTTGCCGCCGGTGAGGATGGCGATGTCCTCCAGCATGGCCTTGCGGCGGTCGCCGAAGCCCGGGGCCTTCACGGCGCAGACGTGCAGCGTGCCGCGCAGCTTGTTGACCACCAGGGTGGCCAGCGCCTCGCCCTCGACCTCCTCGGCCACGATGAGCAGCGGCTTGCCGCCGCGCGCCACCTGCTCCAGCACCGGCAGCAGGTCCTTCATGTTCGAGATCTTCTTCTCGTGGATGAGGATGTAGGCGTCGTCCAGGTTCGCCACCATGCGCTCGGCGTCGGTGACGAAGTAGGGCGAGAGGTAGCCGCGGTCGAACTGCATGCCCTCGACCACCTCCAGGGTGGTCTCGAGCCCCTTGGCCTCCTCGACGGTGATCACGCCCTCCTTGCCCACCTTCTCCATCGCCTCGGCGATGATGTTGCCGATGGTGGTGTCGCCGTTGGCCGAGATGATGCCGACCTGGGCGATCTCCTTGTGGTCCTTGGTCGGCTTGGAGAGCTTCTTCAGCTCGGTGGTGACGGCGTCGACCGCCTTCTCGATGCCGCGCTTCAGCTCCATGGGGTTGTGGCCGGCCGCCACGAGCTTGCTGCCCTCGCGGTACATGGCCTGGGCCAGCACGGTGGCGGTGGTGGTGCCGTCGCCGGCGACGTCGGAGGTCTTGCTGGCCACCTCCTTCACCATCTGCGCGCCCATGTTCTCGAACTTGTTGTCGAGCTCGATCTCCTTGGCGACCGTCACGCCGTCCTTGGTGATGGTCGGGGAGCCGAAGCTCTTCTCGATGACCACGTTGCGGCCCTTGGGCCCGAGGGTCACCTTCACGGCGTCGGCGAGCGTGTTGACGCCCTTGAGGATGGCGTCGCGCGCGCGCTGGTCGAACAGCAGTTCCTTGGCAGACATTGTCGTTCCGTTCCTTCCGGTGTGGGGGGGACTACTTGTCCTCGAGGACGCCGAGGATGTCCTCCTCGCGCATGATCAGGAGCTCCTCGCCGTCGAGCTTGACCTCGGTGCCGGCGTACTTCGAGAAGAGCACCCGGTCGCCGGCCTTCACGTCGAGCGGGCGGAGCTTGCCGTCCTCCTGCACCTTGCCGTTGCCGGCGGCGACGACCTTGCCCTCGATGGGCTTCTCCTTGGCGGTGTCGGGGATGATGATGCCGCCCTTGGTCTTCTCCTCCTCCGCGACCCGCTTCACGATGATGCGGTCCTGCAGCGGACGGATCTTCATGGTGTGCTCCTCGTTGGAAGTGCTCCGGCGCCGGTTCCGGGCCGGGTGGATGGCTTCCCCTGTGCGGGGGCCGCGTTAGCAGTCCGCCAGCGTGACTGCCAGCGGCGCCGCGTACTCTAATCAGCGGCCCCCTCGTGTCAAGCGGGCCTCGGAGCGGCGCATCGGGCCGTCCGGACAGGGCTTTCGGGCCCCGGATGGCAGCCCGGGTCCGGGAGCGCCAGGCCGCCGGGAAAAGTCCCTGCTCACGGCCGGTTGCGCCCGGGGCGGCGCACCCGCACCCTGGAGGGTGGAGGTCGTCGCGCGGGGCGCGCTCAGCGGCGGGCGCAGCGCCGCTGCGAGCAGGCGAGCCCGCGCTCGCACTCGGCGTCGTGGCCGCAGCCCTCTCCCTCGCGGGCCAGGCGCAGCTCGGCGCCGCCGCCGGTGATGGCGTGCAGCATGGCGCGCTCCGCCGCCTCCACCCGCTCGACCCCGCCCGGCTCGGACACCGCCAGCCAGCGGCGGGTGGCCTGGTCCCAGGTCTCGCGGTGGATCGAGAGCATCGCCCGGCCGTCGCCGAGCCGCAGGAAGACCGACTCGCGGGCCAGGCACTGCTCCTCGCCGCAGGGCGCCTGCAACTCCCGCTCCTTGGTCACCACGATGAAGCGCGCCTGGTCGGCGAAGCCGACCTCGTAGCCCTCGGCGCGCACCACCTCCTGGGCACGGGCCCAGGTGGCCTCCCGGGCGGCGGGTGGGAAGGCGCCGTGCGCCGGGCGGCGCTGCAGCGGCCCGGAGGCGGCGCAGCCGAGCAGGGCGGTGGCGGCGAGGAGGAGCGGACGGCGCATGGGACCTCCGGTGGGAGCGCCCCATTGTCGCCGGGAGCGGCGCGCCCGGGAAGGACGCGGCGCGTTACTTCAGGGTGCGGGTCTGGCCCGCGGCGATGGTGACCTTCTCCTTGTCGAACTTGCCCATCAGCGCGTCGCGCACCGAGCGGTCGAACCGGACCTTGCTGGTCGCGATCTCGCGCAGCGCCAGGACCGGCGGCTTGTTCTTGGAGTGCGGCTGCAGCGGGCGCGCGCCGGCCATGAGCTGACGGGTGCGCTTCGTCGCCAGGAGCACCAGCGCGAAGCGGTTCTCGACGAGCGGGAGGCAGTCTTCGACGGTGACGCGGGCCATGGGGACTCTCGGAAAGCGAGGCGGCCCGGGCATCGGGACCGGGCCGCCGGTGGAGGGAGGAGAATAAGGGGCGAGGGGCCCCGGGTCAACGATCCGATTTCCCCCGTGGTTCCAGCGACGTGGGCGCACGGTCCGCCGCCGGGGGTGTCGCCGGGCCCTTCTCCGCGGGCGGCGGGGCGGGGGGCGGCTTCTCCTTCAGGTCGGCCGGCCCCTTGTCCAGCCAGTAGGACAGCTCTCCCGGCACCAGCACCACCGCCCCCGAGGTCGGCCGCGCGTAGAGCGTGCCGTCGAAGGCGTTGCGGTCGCCGAGGGCCAGGGTCTCGGTGCGCCCGCCGTCGAGCAGGGCCGTGACCCGGACCCCGGGCTTCGCCAGGCCGTACCCGGCGAGCGCCTGCTCGCCGGCGCCGGGCGGCGCCACCTCCGCCTTGCGCCGGACGTGGGCGAAGAGCTCCAGGATGGCGTCCACGGCGCCGGCGTCGGCGGGGGCGTCGAGCGCCGGGATGCGGAAGCCCTTCTCGCCGCGGACCAGCCTGGTGGTCCCGGCGGGCGCCTCCACCGTCAGCTCCCGGACCTGCCCGGGCTCGAAGGCGAAGAGCCGCTCGGCCTTCTCGGTGCGGGCCGCCTCGGCGGCGCCGCGGAGGTCCACCGCCCACCAGGCGGCCAGCACCGCCGCGGCCGCGGCGGCGACGAGGAGCAGGGTGGTGGCGAGGCTGCGGGTGCGGGCCTTCACGGGGAGCCCCTAGCGCGACCGTCGCACCAGCCACACCGCCAGCCCCAGCCCCAGCAGCGCGAAGGGGAGGGCGTCGATGGAGAGGAACTTGATGGTCGAGACCTGGGCCGAGGAGAGGAAGAGGCGCGAGCCCTCCCGGCTCCTCGGCCGGATGGTGATCCGGTCCTCCTGCTCCGCCAGCCAGGAGACGGTGTTCAGGAAGAAGTCGAGGTTGCCGAGGAGCTGCTGGTACTGGTTCGAGAAGAACTCGCCGTCGCCGACCGCCACCACCCGGGTCTCGTCGGAGCGCTTCTCCTTCTCCGCGGCCGTGGAGCTCGTCGCCGCCAGCGCCACCGGGAGCGGCCCCTTCTTCTCGCCCTCGTCGTACCTGGCCCCGCGGGTGAAGAGCCCGGCGATGTCGGTCTCGCCCCAGGCGTCGGGCCCGGTGAGCACCAGCGGCGTGGGGGTGACGGGCTTGCCGGTGAGGATGGAGAGGGAGCGGGCGGTGGGGAAGGCCAGGCCGGTCCGGGCCAGCTCCCGGGTGATGGGGTGGGCCTCCACCGGTTTCACGATGGGGGTGACCGGCGAGCCGCCGAAGAGCTGCGCCACCGGGCTCGGGTCCACCACCATGTCGTCGTCGAGCGCCATGCCGTAGTCGGCGAGCAGCGGGTCGAGGCCGGCCTTCGCCTCGGGCTCGAGGAACAGCCCGAGGTGCCCGCCGGCGGCGGCGAAGCGGCGCAGCGCCGCGAGCTCCGGGGCCAGGAAGGCCTGGCGCGGCGCCACCACCAGCACCGCGGCGGCGTCGGCCGGGACCTCCGGCTTCTCCAGCAGCGAGAGCGGCGCCACCTCGTACCCCTCGCCCTCCAGCGCCTTCACCGCCAGCGAGTCGCCGCGGTCGGTCTCGGCGCGCGCCTCCGGCTCGCCGTGGCCGGTGGTGAGGTAGATCTTCCGGGTGCCGGACCGGGTGAGGCGCACCAGGGCGTTGGTGAGCCCCTGCTCGTCGGCGCTCTTGGCCTTCTGCTCCTGGTCGCCCGAGATCAGCACCAGGCGGGGCCCGCCCTCGGTGATGGCGTACCGCTTCACCGCCTCCGGGTCCTTGTAGGGGTCGACCAGCCGGAAGGTGAAGCGGGGCGAGAGGTCGGCGTAGCGGTGCAGCAGGTCGCCGACCCGGCCCCAGGCCTCGTCGGCCTGGCCGTAGAAGGCCAGCACCTGCACGTCGCGGCCGAGCCCCTTCAGCGTCTTCACCGTGTCCTCGCCCAGCGTGTAGACCTTGTCGCGGGTGAGGTCCCAGGTGTGGGGGCGCCTGGTGGCCGCGTAGTTGGCGGCGCCCAGCACCACCAGCAGCGCCAGGGCCGAGAGGGTGGTGAAGAGGCCGTAGTGGGCGGCGCGCCCGGTGAAGAAGCGCTTCAGGCCGCCCGGCTCGCCGAGCGCGAACCCGGCGACGACGCCGGCGAGGCCGAGCACCAGCTTCCCGGCCACGAAGGTGGTCTGGCCGAAGAGCATGGTCACGACGGTGGAGAGCAGCAGCACCAGGCCGAGCAGGCCGAGGACGCGGGCGGCGACGGGCTTCTTCATGGCCGCCTCCCTCAGGCCCACCGGGTGCCTTCGAGCGCCCGGTCGGTGAGGTAGAGCCCGAGCACCACGAAGGAGAGGTAGTAGACGACGTCCTTCAGCTCGATGCGCCCGGCCAGGAACGAGGTGAGGTGGTCGGAGGCGCTCAGCGCCAGGACCAGCTCGCGCACCGGCCCCTCCATCCCGATGGTGAAGAGGGTCACCACGTAGAGGGAGAGGAGGAAGAGGAGCGACACCAGCGCCGCGACGATCACCGACTCGGTGAGGGCCGAGACGAACATCCCCACCGCCATGGCCATGGCGCCGAGCAGGAAGAGCCCGAGGAGGCCGGTGCCCACCGTCTGCCACTCCACGCCGGCCCCGCCCTGGGTGCCGGTCGCGTAGAAGGAGAGCAGCAGCGGGAAGAGGGCCACGATCAGCAGGGCCGCCGCCAGCGTGGCCAGGCCCGCCAGGTACTTCCCCAGCACGATCTGCCAGGGGCGGACCGGCGCGGTGAGCAGCAGCTCGAAGGTCCGGGCCCGCTTCTCCTCGGCGAAGAGGCGCATGGAGAGGAAGGGGGCCACGATCACCAGGAGCAGCCCCATGGAGCCGAAGAGCGGCGCCACCACCCGCTCGGTGAGGCTGAGCCGCTCCAGCAGCCCCGGGTTCTGGAGCTGCAGGGCCCGCAGCGAGAGGAAGCGGAAGGCGTCCAGGGCGCCGTTGAAGAACTGCGCGGAGAAGAAGGCGATCACCATCAGCACCGCCCAGGCCACCGGGGTGGTGAAGGCGGCGGTCAGCTCCTTGCGGGCGACGGCGAGCACGGCCCTCACGGCGCCACCTCCCGCGCCGTCCCCGGCGCCGCGCCCAGGCCGGCCAGGGCCGCGGCCGCCGCCGCCGGCCCCTCCACCAGCTTGGAGTAGATCTCCTCGAGGAAGGCGATGTCGTCCAGGGTGACGGTGCGGCCCGGCAGGTGCTTCCGGATCAGGCCGTCCAGGGTGTCGTAGTCCACCAGCCGGCCCTTGTTCACCACCAGCACCTTCTGGCAGGTCATCGCCACCTCCGGGAGGATGTGGGTGGAGAGCACCACGGTGTGCCGGCCGGCCAGCGACTTCACCAGCTCGCGCACCTCGCGGATCTGCAGCGGGTCGAGGCCCACGGTGGGCTCGTCGAGGATCAGCACCTCCGGGTCGCCGAGCAGCGCCTGGGCCAGCCCCACCCGCTGCCGGTAGCCCTTGGAGAGGCTGCCGGTGAGCCGGTCCATCACCCCGTCGAGGCGGGCCAGCTCCGCCACCCGCTCGATCTCGCCGGCCACCGCCGGGCGGGGCAGCCCCTTCAGCCCGGCGCAGAAGCGCAGGTACTCGAGCGGGGTGAGGTCGGGGTAGACGGGCGGGGTCTCCGGCAGGTACCCGATGCGCCGCTTCACTTCCAGCGGCTCGTCGAAGACGTCGAAGCCGGCCACCTTCACGGTGCCGCTGGTCGCCGGCAGGAACCCGGCGAGGATGCGCATGGTGGTGGACTTGCCGGCGCCGTTGGGCCCCAGGAAGCCGACCACCTCCCCCTTCTCCACCTTGAAGGAGAGATCCTCCACGGCGACGAGGTCCCGGTAGCGCCTCGTCAGGTTCTCGACCTCGATCATGGGGCTCCTCCAATAGCTCCTGCCGGCGGCCTGTCAAGCGGCGCGCAGTGGACCGGGAGTGACGCGGCTGCGTGCCCGGAACGCGCGGACGAGGTAGGCTCATTCCCGTGCCGCTCGTCGTCCAGAAGTACGGGGGCTCCTCGGTGGCCACCGTGGAGAACCTCCGCGGGGTGGCGGGGCGCGTCGCCGCCCGGCGGCGGGCCGGGGACGACGTGGTGGTGGTGGTCTCGGCCATGGGCCAGACCACCGACGAGCTGCTGGAGCTGGCGCGCCGGGTGTCGCCGGCCCCGCCGCGGCGCGAGCTCGACATGCTGCTCTCCGCCGGGGAGCGCATCGCCATGGCGCTGCTCGCCATGGCGCTCCACGAGGAGGGGGTCGACGCCAAGAGCTTCACCGGCAGCCAGGCCGGCATCCTCACCGACGAGGCCCACGCCGCGGCGCGCATCGTCGAGGTGCGGCCGGTGCGGGTGCGGGAGGAGCTCGGGCGCGGCCGGGTGGTGATCGTCGCCGGGTACCAGGGCGTGTCCCGGGAGAAGGAGGTCACCACCCTCGGCCGCGGCGGCTCCGACACCACCGCGGTGGCGCTGGCGGCGGCCCTCGGGGCCGACTGCGAGATCTACTCCGACGTGGCCGGCGTCTTCACCGCCGACCCGCGCCTGGTCCCGGCGGCGCGCCGGCTGGACGGGATCGGCTACGAGGAGATGCAGGAGCTGGCCCGGGCCGGCGCCAAGGTCCTCAACGCCCGGGCGGTGGAGTTCGCCCGCGACCGCGCCATCGCCATCCGGGCGCGCAGCACCTTCGGCGGCCCGGAGGAGACGGTGGTCTCGGCCCGCCCGGCGGCCGGCGGGGTCGCCGGGGTGGCGGCCGCGCCGGCGGTGGCGCTGTTCGAGCTGGCGGTCCGGGCGCTGCCGGCGGCGCGCCAGGCCTTCGCCCGGCACGGCGCGCGGGAGCTCGGCGCCTCGTCGGCGGCGGGCCACGCCGCCCTGTGCCTGTCGCTCGAGGACGTGCACGCCCCCGAGGCGCTGCGGGCCGACCTGGCCGCGGCCGGGGCGGCGCCGATCGAGGCCGCGGGGATCGGCGCCCTCTCCGCGGTGGGCCGCGGGGCGGAGGAGCCGCGCGTGGCCGAGGCCGTCCAGGAGGTGCTCCTCGAGCTGGGCGCGCCGCCCCTGGCGCTCTTCGTCGGGCCGCTGCGGGTCACCGCCTGCTGCGCCGCGGCCCGGCTGCCCGAGGCGGCCCGGCGGCTCCACGCCCGGCTGCTGGAGTGAGGGCCGTGGCCGCGCCGATCGATCCGTGCGTTTCGGCGCATGGCGGGGCTGCCAGGGCGGGGACAAGCCCCGCCCCTACAGGACGGAAACCCTGGGTCCCATGTTCGTAGGGCGGGGACAAGCCCCGCCTCTACATTTGCGCCACATTCCGGGCGCGCTGGGCGTCGGGGGCCGCCCGGCAACCTGGGTCCCATTTCCGTAGGGCGGGGGCTTGTCCCCCGCCGCCCCTGCGGCGCGAACCGTCCACGCACCCGCGGTGCGGCCCAGGGCGGGGACAAGCCCCGCCCCTACATTTGCGCCACATCCCGGGCGCGCTGGGCGTCGGGGGCCGCCCGGCAACCTGGGTCCCATTTCCGTAGGGCGGGGGCTTGTCCCCCGCCGCCCCTGC
>JAJZTO010000416.1 GCA_021848865.1 Myxococcales bacterium | reverse complement strand
GATCTCCCGGCGTGGCGGCCGCCCCGCGGGGCGCCGGGCCGGGCGCCACCGGCACCGGCGCGTTGGGCACGACGGTCGGGCGCGGGGGCGCGCGGCCCACGGCCCCGGGCGTTCCGGGGACCGGCGCGGGCCGCGGCGGAGAGGGGACCTGTGCGAGGACCAGCGCAGGCGCGACGAGGCAGGCGGCGAGGAGGGTGCGCATAGGAGGTCGTGTCGGTCCCCGCTTCAGGGCCCGGTGATGTTGTAGTCCTTCTTGATCGGCTGGCCGTTGCGCTCGATCTCCACCGTGACGTGGTTGGCCTCGCGGAGCTTGGTGTAGATCTCCAGGGCCTTGTCCGGCGAGTTGATCTCGTACCCGTTGATCCGCTGGATGACGTCGCCGTTCTCGATGCCGATGGCCGAGTAGAGGGAGCCGGGCTGGATCGAGAAGAGCTTGAAGCCGTTGGCCACCCCGTTCTTGAAGCTGGGGACGATCCGCGCCTGCGTGGCCAGGTTGTTCAGGTTGGCGAGGCTCTGGTCCAGGACCCGCTTCTGGATGTCGTAGCGGTTGTCCGCCACCTTCCGCACGCCCGAGAGGTCGGTGCCGGCGCCGGGGGCGGGGGGGATGAACTGGTACTGGCCGGGAGGCGGCGGGGCGGCCGCCACGCCCTCGCCGCCCTCGAAGTCGAGGTACTCCTTGCGCCCGGCGTTGCACAGGATCACCGCCAGCTGGAAGCCGCCGCCGGTGGCGTCGTGGGGATCGCGGATCCGGTCCACGCCGAGCAGCGTCGCCGTCTGGAAGTGGTCTCCCACCCCGTAGATCCGGCTCTCGCGAGTGGTCGCGTCGACGATGGTGGCGATGGACCACTCGGGGCGCTCGGCCAGCACCACCGCCACGAGCTGGGCGCGCAGGCCGCTCTTCACCGGCGCGGCGCGGCGGTCGGAGCAGTTCTGCGGCGGCGGGGGCGGGGCCTTGGCCGCCACCTCCTCGGGCCTGGGCGGCGGCTGGATCCCGAAGAGCGGGTAGAGCCGCTCCACCGCCAGCGGCTGGTGCGCCGCCGGGGCCGGCGCGCTCGCCGGCAGGGCCGACAGGTCCACGTGGGGCCGGGGCCGGATGGCGGCCGCGAGCACCGTATTCACCGTCCGTGCGCAGAGCCAGGCGGCCGCGACCAGGAGCAGGGCGTTCGCCATCCAGGCGTACTTGCGGAAGAAGGTGTCTAGCATGTGGGCAGACGGGTCCCTGGACGGCGCAAGTTAGCAACCCATGTGCCACGGCGGGCCCGGACGACCGATCGCAACCACCTGGAACGACTTGCTGAATCCGTTCCTTCCCGCGGCCGGTGGCCGGCGGGAGCGCGCGCGGCTGCCAAATTGACAATCCGAGCCCGCGGCCGGCGCCTCCGGTGCCAGAATGGCATCGGGAGCGGCCTTCAGCCCTCCTCGCCGCCGGGCCCGATCAGGCGGCCTTCCTCGTCGCGATCCAGCTTGCGGTAGATGGTCCTCGCGGCGATGCCGAGGATCTGCGCCGCGAGGTTCTTGTCGCCGCGCGTGTGGCGCAGGGTCTCGCGGATCACCCTCCGCTCGACCTCCTCCATGGGCGTGCCCACCGGGATGGCGATGGCCGAGCTGGCCGGGGGCAGGGCGCCGGGCACCGCGCCGCGCAGCGTCTCCGGGAGGTCGCCGACGTCCACGGTGTCGCCGCGGCACAGCACCACCGCCCGCTCCACCGCGTGCTCCAGCTCCCGCACGTTGCCGGGCCAGTCGCCGGCCTCGAGCGCGGCCAGGGCCGCGGCGGTGAAGCCGTGGATGGCCTTGCCGTGCCGCTCCGCCAGCCGCTTCAGGAAGGCGGCCGCCAGCAGCGGCACGTCGTCGCGCCGCTCCCGCAGCGGCGGCATCCGCACCGCCACCACGTCCAGCCGGTAGAACAGGTCCTCCCGGAAGCGGCGCGCCTTCACCTCGGCCGGCAGGTCCCGGTGGGTGGCCGCCACCAGCCGCACGTCCACCTGCACCGGCTGGGTCCCGCCGAGCCGCTCCACCACGCCGTCCTGGAGCACCCGGAGCAGCTTCACCTGGACGGCCGGGGTCATCTCGCCGATCTCGTCGAGGAAGAGGGTGCCGCCGTGGGCCCGCTCGAAGCGCCCCTCCTTGCGCGCCGCGGCCCCGGTGAAGGCGCCGCGCTCGTACCCGAACAGCTCCGCCTCCAGGAGCCCCTCGGGGATGGCGGCGCAGTGGATGGGGACGAAGGGCCCGGCCCCGCGCGGCGAGAGGTCGTGGAGCATCCGCGCCGCCAGCTCCTTGCCGGTGCCGCTCTCGCCGGTGAGCAGCACCGTGGCCGAGGTGGGGGCGGCCTGGCGCAGGGCGTCCATCACCGCCCGGAAGGCCGGCGCGTTGCCGAGGAGCCCCCCGGCGCCGAGGGTGGCGAGCTGGGCCTTCAGCGCCCGGTTCTCCGCCACCAGGGAGGCGCGCTCCATCGCCTGGCGCACCGACTTCACGATGGCGTGGCGCCGGACCGGCTTGGTGATGAAGTCGTAGGCGCCGGCCTTCATGGCGGCGACCGCCGTCTCCACCGTCCCGTAGGCGGTCATCAGCACCACCTCGGTCTCGGGCGAGACCGCGCGGGCGGCGCGCAGCAGCTCGTCGCCCCCCATGCCCGGCATCATCAGGTCGGTGACCATCACCGCCACCCGCTCGCGCCGCAGCAGCTCCAGGGCGCGGGCCCCGGCGTCGGCGGTGAGCACCCGCCAGCCCTCCTTGGCGAAGGTGCGCTCCAGCGAGTCGAGGTTGGAGCGCTCGTCGTCGACGATGAGCACCAGGGGCGGCACCTCCGCATGATACCGCGTGCCGGAACGCCGTGGACGGGCACGGTTCCGGGTGATAGAAGCGCCTCCCGCTCTCGACCCGGAGGAGGAGACG
>JAJZTO010000415.1 GCA_021848865.1 Myxococcales bacterium | reverse complement strand
GCCTTTCCGGGGCCCGCAGGACGCGCGAGGCGAGGCCCGGCTGCGAGGCCAGCCAGCGCCGCAGCCAGGCGTCGGGATCGACGGTCCCGGGCTGCCTCCCGTCGAAGGCCACGCCGGCCCGGAGGCGGGCCTCGGCGCTGGTCCAGGCGACGTGGCCCAGCACCGAGAGCGGCCCGGCGTCGCGGGCGTCGCCGATGGCGAGGCGCAGCACCGCCCCCTGCACCAGCGGCCGCGGCGTCACCAGCAGGCAACCCCCGGCGCCCACGTCCTCGGTGACCGCCTGGAAGAGCTCGCCGCGGGCCGACACACCGACCGCCAGCCGCGCGGGGACGCGCGGGAACCGGCGCGGGTTCTCGATGAAGTCGGCGGCCACGTCTACCGGCAGTCTATGCAGTCCCGGCGGGCCGCGCGAGCCCGCGACCCGTCCCGCGCCCGCGCGTCAGGCTTGCCCGCGACACCGGGGACGGCTACAGCCTTCCCCGGAACCCGCATGGCGCCGCTCACCTTCTCCGCCGCCGCCGACCGCATCCGCTCCGCGCTGGCCGCCCGCCCGCCGCGGCGCGTGGAGGTGCCGGAGTTCGCGCGCGCCGCGGTGCTGGTGCCGGTGCTCTCCCGCCCGGAGGGGCCCACCCTGCTCTTCACGCGCCGCACCGAGGCGCTCCGGCGCCACCGCGGCGAGATCTCCTTCCCCGGCGGGCGCATCGAGCCGGGAGAGGTCCCGCGTCAGGCGGCGCTGCGCGAGGCGGCCGAGGAGATCGGCCTCGGGGCCGAGCGGGTGGAGCTGCTCGGCGAGCTGGACGAGCGGCCCACCGTGAGCAGCTACGTCGTCACCCCGGTGGTCGGCCTGGTGGAGCGCCCCCCCGAGCGCTTCGGCCACGACCGCGGCGAGGTCCACGAGGTCTTCGAGGTCCCGCTGCCGCGCCTCCTCGAGGCGGGCATGCCGCGCGGCGAATGGTGGGACACCCGGCGGCTCCCGCCCGACCTCCCGGCGCGGCGGCTCGACGACCTGGCCGACGTGGAGATCGACCGGACCACGGGGCGCTACCGCGTCTGGTTCTACGACGTCGCGCCCGACCGCGTGATCTGGGGGCTGACGGCCCGCGTCCTGAAGGAGCTGCTCGACCGAGCGATGGGCTGACCCACACCCGCCCACCCCGGCCCCTGGACGCCTCCGCGCGCGCTGCGCCATGGTCGCGGGACACGGTCCAACGCCGCCGCCATGTGGTTCGCCATCTTCACCGCGGGTGCGCTCGCCCTCCACCTGGCCGACTGGGCCGGCCTGGCCCGCGGGCTGCCCCACCCGCCGCCGGCCTGGGCGCCCTACGCCCTCTACTTCCTGCTGGCGGCCCTGCTGCGGCTCGCCATCCGCGACGCCCGGCTGCGGCCGCTCCTCCGCAAGGCCCGGGCGGCGGCGGCCGCGCAGGCGCCGGGGCTGGGCGTCGCCGACTTCGGGATGGGCGTGGGCAAGGGCGTGGCCTCGGTGGTGGTCGGGGGCGACTTCCTCGGCGCCGCCATGGTCGGCGCCGACCTGCTGGTCCGGTGGCTGTTCGGCTCCCGCGCCCGCCAGCGCAAGCGGATCCCGGCCGCCCTCCGCGAGGCCATCGCGCGGGAGCGGCGGAGCGCCCTGCGGTGCATCGCCGCGGTGGCGATCCTCTGCCTGGCGCAGGGGTTCCAGCCCGATCTCCTGTCCCGCGTCACCTCCGACGCCCTGGCCCTCGCCGGAGTGGGCTTCTAGGAATCGCCCTTCGCCCGTACAATGGCGCCCTCCCCGGGGAGGACGCCGCATGGCCTCGCTGACCGAGCCGCAGCGCCTGGAGCTGGCGAGCCGCCTCGCGGCCGTCGTGGGCCCCTCGCACGTCGTCTCCGATCCCGCCGAGCTGGCCGTCTACGAGTGCGACGGCCTCACCCACGGACGCACCGCGCCGGCGCTGGTGGTGCTGCCCGGCTCCACCGCCGAGGTGGCGGCGACCGTCCGGCTGGCCCGCGAGGCCGGCACGCCGGTGGTCCCGCGCGGCGCCGGCACCGGGCTGTCGGGCGGGGCCCGCCCGGTGCCCGGCTGCATGGTGATGTCGCTGGCCCGGATGAAGCGCATCCTCGACGTGGACCTGGAGAACGGCTGGGTGCGCGCCGAGCCCGGCGTCATCAACCTCGACGTCACCCGCGAGGTGACGGGCCGCGGCTGGTACTACGCCCCCGACCCGTCCTCCCAGGGGGTCTGCACGGTGGGCGGCAACGTCGCCGAGAACTCCGGCGGCGCCCACTGCCTGAAGTACGGCTTCACCACCAACCACGTGCTGGCGGCCAGGCTGGTGCTCGACGACGGGACGGTGATGGACGTGGGCGGGCCGGTGGCCGACGCCCCGGGCTACGACCTGCTGGCGGCGCTGGTGGGCAGCGAGGGGATGCTGGGCGTGGTCACCGAGGTGACGCTGCGGCTGCTGCGCAAGCCGGAGGCGACGCGGACCTTCCTCGCCGTCTTCCCCTCCTCCCGCGAGGCCGGGAAGGCGGTCTCCGACATCATCGCCGCCGGCATCCTCCCCGCCGCCATCGAGATGATGGACTCCCTGGCGATCCAGGCCGCCAAGGCGGCGACCGGCCTCGACTGGCCCGAGGACTGCGCCCTGCTGCTCATGGACGCCGACGGGCCGGCGCCGGAGGTGGAGCACGTCCACCGGCGCGCCACCGAGATCGCCCGGGCCTGCGGCGCCCGGTCGGTGCAGGTGCCGAAGGACGAGGCGGAGCGGCAGCTGATGTGGAAGGGGCGCAAGAGCGCCTTCGCCGCGGTGGGGCGCATCAGCCCCAACTACATGGTGGAGGACGGCGTCATCCCCCGCTCGGAGATCGCCGCGGTCCTCGGCGAGATCGGCCGGATGGCGAAGGAGGCCGGCCTGCGCGTCG
>JAJZTO010000022.1 GCA_021848865.1 Myxococcales bacterium | reverse complement strand
TCGCCGCCGGCGCCCCAGGCCGCCGCCAGCGCGGCCAGCCCGGCGCTGGTGTCGGGGAAGGCGAGCGTGCCGGTGCCGGCGGCGCCGGAGGCGAAGAAGAGCGGCAGGCCGCTGCCGTCGGCGGGGGCCGGCTGCCGGTCGTCGTAGACGGTGGCGCCCGACGGGTCCACCAGCGTGAGCGGGACCGCGACGTTGTCGAGGACCAGGTCGGGCGGCTGGGGCCGCGGCAGGGTCACGGTGGGGAGCGCGCTCACCGCCTGCTCGATCACGGTGAGGGAGCGGGTGGCGGGCGGGACGGTGAAAGTGACCGGCGGGCCGTCCACCGCGTGGACGCCGAGGTCGATCCAGCCGTGGGGGGTGCCGGGCGCGACCGGCGGCAGGGCGCTGTCGCGCGGGGCGAGGGCGCAGCCGGGGTCGCTGGCCGGCGCCCCCGGGTTCAGGCCGCCGTCCACCAGCGTGTAGGGCCCGCAGTCCACCGGCGTCGCCCGCGGGTCCACGTAGTCGCCGTTCGGGAGCGGGGAGACGGCGAGGCAGCGGCCGCCCACGCAGGCCTCGTCGGGCTGGCAGCCGCAGGTGCCGCGGCCGTAGTCGCACCCGCCGAGCCCGGCGAGCGAGGCCGCGCCGAGGAGCCCCAGCAGCGCGACGCGGGCGCCGGCGCGAGGGCGGGCAGGGCCGGGTCGGGAGGGACGGCCGCCGTGGAACATCGCAGCATCAGCCTAGCCGGAGGGGTGGGCGGGGGCGCGGGAAATTCGAGTGGGGCGCACCTACCGCCACTTCGTGTCGCCCGGCGCCAGCGGGACGATCCAGTCCTCGGGCTTCAGCGCCCGGTCCCGCTCCTCGGTGAGGTCCACGGTGATGGGGTCGGGCGGGCGCGGCGGCGCGCCGGCACGAGCCGGCGGCGCCAGGGGGGCGCCGCCCAGGTGGAGCGCGACCAGCCGGCGGAGCGCCGCGGGGCTCGCCCGGACGGGCCGGATCCGGTAGCCGGTGGCGAAGCGGACCTCGTCGAGCAATTCCAGGTCGGACGGGTCGGCCACGGCCACCACCAGCGCCCCGTTCGGCGGCCGCCCTTCCCGCGCCACGGCGAAGACGCCGCGGCTCCGGATGAGCCGCTCCGGGAGCAGGCTCCAGACCTCGCGGGGGACGGCCAGCACCGCGTCGTCGCCCAGCTCGTGGATCTCCTCGCCCATGCCCATGCGAACCCATGATGCGCCGGGCGGTTTCCCGCTCGCCCGTCCCACGACACAGCGAGGGACGGGGTGGGGACGGGGAGGCGGATGTGGTTCCCGATCCCCCGAGGGGTGTCGGGCTGCCGGTGCCCCGGGGAGAGCGGACTGTCCCCGGGGCGACCCGATCTAGGGCGTGAAGGTGGACTGGGTCGAGGACCGGTTCCCCTGGGCGTCCATGGCCTCGACGCTCCAGGTGGTCTGCGTCCCCGCCGTGAGCGGCGCGCCCTGATTGTCCACGTTGTACTTGACCGACAGCTGGCTGCTCGGCATCGGCCCGTAGTACCAGTAGAACCCGCCGCTCGAGGGCCAGACGCTGATGTTGTAGACGTAGGTGCCGGCCGGCGCGGGCACCGGGGCGTCCCAGGTGAAGGTGGGCGTGGTACCGACGCCGCTCGTTCCGGCAACCGGACTGGTGAGCGTGGGCGTCGCCGTGTAGAAGGCGGTCACCGAGACGGACAGCGACTCGGTGCTCCCGTCGGCGTAGGTGACGTCGATCGTGTAGGTGTCGCCGACCGCCGGGACCGCCGGGGACATGACCCAGTTCATCCGGAAGCGCACGTTCACGTTGTTGTCGGAGGACAGGCCGGCGTCCAGCGGGGCGAGGATGCCGGGGCCGGCCGTCACCTGGACCTTCACCGGGACCTTCAGGTTGGAGCTGACCTGGAACTGGAGCTGGTCGCTGGTCCAGGTCGGTCCCACCTGGTGGCTGGTGACCACGTCGGCGGTGGCGTTCGCGCCCGGGATCGCGAGGGTCGGCCCGGTGACGCTCGCTCCCGAGACCGTGACGATCGGGTCCACCCGCGACCCGAAGAGACCCGGCTCGTTGGCGTGCAAGATGCCGTCGTTGCCCACGTCCACGAAGGCGAACATCTGGTAGGTGCCGTTCGGGACCTGGATCGCGTAGGCCTGGCTGGCGGTGGGATTCAGGTAGCGCCCCACGAAGACGGGCCCGTTCGGGTCCTGCGCCACCACGTACAGGACGTTGGTCCCCGCCGGGAGCGTCGGGACGGTGACGGTCCCGCTGATCGTGTTCGGCCCCGAGGGCGGTCCGACGGTGACCGTGGACGGCAGCGTCGCCACCGTGGACGTGTTCGTCCCGGCCACCGCTTCGACGCCGAAGTAGTAGGCGGTGCCGTTCGTGAGCCCCTGCACGATCCCGAAGCCGGGCCCCGCCGGGACGGTGAGCGTGCCCAGCGTGTTGGACGGCCCGGGCGAGGCGCTGGTGCTCCAGTAGATCCTGTAGTGGTCGGCCGCTTCCAGGCCGCTCGTGTTCAGAGGGGGATTGAAGATGACCGCCGCGCCACCGTCGGCGGCGGCCGCGCCCTGCAGCGTGGGGGCGGCCGGCGCCGCGCTGCCCGGATCCACCAGGGTCAGCGTCCCGAGGCTGAAGGCGGTCGAGTTCACCGAGACCGTGGCGGTGTAGAACGGGTCGGCGGCGCCGTTCGGCCGATCGATTCCCAGGGTGTCCATCCAGGCCGTCACCACGGCGTTCTGGGGGAGCGCGCCGGGCGTCTGCATCCCGTGGATGGTGAAGGCGCCCGCCGGAGACAGGCTGGTGCCGCCGGCCGCGTCCGGTCCCTGGTTCTGCCAGGCGACGTTCACGAAGATCCGGCCGGTCTTGCTGCCGGAGTAGGCGACGGTCCCGGTCAGGGTCACGGGCTCGAGGCCAGTGCTGGTCGCGTTGAAGTTCGCGGTCGCGTTGGAGCCGGCGATGGTGCCGCTCGCGCTCGCCGGGCTGAAGGAGTAGCCGCCCAGCTCCGGGGTCACGGTGTAGCTCGTGCCGTTCGCGAGCCCGCCGAAGGAGTAGTTGCCCGAGCCGTCGGTGGTGGTGATGCCGGTGGCGGTGCCGGTCAGCTTCACGGTGACCCCGGTGATGACCGCGCCGGAGACGGTGCCCGAGACGGTGTAGACGGTCCCGGTGCTGGTGAAGTTCGTGCCGGTGACGCTGGCGCCGTTCACGGTGACGGCGGCGCTGGCGGGAGTGAAGGTGTAGCCGGCGCGCGTGGGCGTGACGGTGTAGGCGCCGTTCGCGAGGCCGCTGAAGGAGTAGTTGCCCGAGGCGTCGGTGGTGGTGGAAGTGGTGGCGGCGCCGGAGAGGGCCACGGTGACGCCGGCCGAGACCAGGCCGGAGACGGTGCCGGAGATCCCGTAGGTGGCGGGGGGCGGTGGAGTGGGACTGCTGCTGCTGCTGCTGCCGCTGCTGCACGCGACCGAAATGGTGGTCAGCGCGAGGGCCAACGCCATCGACGACCTGGTCATGCTCGACTCCCTGTGAAGTGTCCCCTGCCGGGCAGTCATCCTAGACCGCGCGTCGCGCGGGGCAAGTGGTTGGCGCGCGGTACACGGGTTGCCGACACGGACCCACACGCGCGCCCGGCCCCCCGGGTCCCGCTGGCGGGGCGCTCGCTCGTCCGAGGGGCCGCGAGGTCCGGGCCGGGAGCGGATCCACCTCCGCCCCTCGGCCACCGGCCCGCCCCCCGGGTCCGCGGGCTCCTCGGGAACCGGCGCCTCCCCGCTCCCCCGGGCCTAGGCCGCGGCGCGTCCCAGGGCTTCGCGGGTGATGCCGCTCTCCCGCTCCTCGTGGGCCCGCAGCTGGGCGGCGAGGCGGGCGGCCTCGCCGGGCGCGTCGGGCACGCCGCCGGCCTTCACCGCCGCGAGCAGGGCGCCGGCGGCCGAGAGGATGCGGCCGTGCTCGGCGGCGATCTCGCGGAAGGCCTCCCGGAAGCGGGGGGCGCGCGCCACCACCAGCCCGTGGAGGCCGTCCTCCGCCTCCTCGCGGGCGAAGTGGCCGGCGAGGTGGGCCTGCAGCTCCTCCAGCGCCGCCGCCGCGGCCTGGTCGTCCGGGGCGGCCCGCAGCCGCCGGGTGAGCCGGTCGAGCTGCGCGTGCTCCTGGGCGACGGTCCCCTCGGCCGCGGCCAGGCGGTCGGCCTCCTGGAACTGCGCCGCCTCGGTCGAGCCGGCCAGCGCCTGGGTCGAGGAGGCGCCGCCCGAGACCACCTCGGTGACCAGGTCGAAGTAGCCGGTGCCCACCTCGCGCTGGTGGCGGGTGGCGGTGTAGCCCTGCTTCTCGGCGGCGAACTCGGCGGTCTGCAGCTCGGTGTAGGCGCTCATGCCGCGGTCGCGGTAGCCGGTGGCGAGCTGGAACATCCCGTGGTTCAGGGCGTGGAAGCCGGCCAGGGTGACGAACTGGAACTTGTAGCCCATGGCGCCGAGCTCGCGCTGGAACCGGGCGATGGCGGCGTCGTCCAGGTTCTTCTTCCAGTTGAAGCTGGGCGAGCAGTTGTAGGCCAGCATCTTGCCCGGGTACCGGGCGTGGATCCCCTCGGCGAACTCGCGGGCCTCGGCGAGGTCCGGGGTCGAGGTCTCGCACCAGACGAGGTCGGCGTAGGGCGCGTAGGCCAGCCCGCGGGCGATGGCGGTCTCGAGCCCCTCGCGGATCGGGTAGAAGCCCTCGCTGGTGCGGGGGCGGGAGCGGTCGATGAACGGCGCGTCGCAGGGGTCGACGTCGTTCATGAGCAGCTTCGCCGAGTGGGCGTCGGTGCGGGCGACGAGGATCGTCGGCACGCCCATCACGTCGGCCGCCAGCCGGGCGGCGGTCAGGGTGCGGAGGAACTGGCTGGTGGGCACCAGCACCTTGCCGCCGAGGTGGCCGCACTTCTTCTCGCTCGCCAGCTGGTCCTCGAAGTGGACCGCCGCGGCGCCGGCCTCGATCAGCGCCTTCATCAGCTCGAAGGCGTTGAGCGGGCCGCCGAAGCCGGCCTCGGCGTCGGCGACGATGGGGGCGAACCAGTGGCGGCCGACGCGCCCCTCCGCCTTCTCGATCTGGTCGGCGCGCTGCAGGGCGCGGTTGAGGCGGCGCACCACCGCCGGGACGGCGTCGGCCGGGTAGAGGCTCTGGTCCGGGTAGGTCTGGCCCGCGGTGTTGGCGTCGGCGGCCACCTGCCAGCCGGAGAGGTAGATGGCCTCCAGGCCGGCCTTCACCATCTGCACCGCCTGCCCGCCGGTGAGCGCGCCCAGGGCGTGGACGTAGGGCCGCTCGTGGAGGAGCTGCCAGAGCCGCTCGGCGCCCAGCCGGGCCAGCGTGTGCTCGATCTGCACCGAGCCGCGCAGCCGCTCGACGGCGTCGGCGTCGTAGCCGCGCACGACGCCCTTCCAGCGGTTCGGATCGGAATGGGCGGGCAAGAAGGACATGGCGACCTCCGGTTGTCTGGAGACAGGATTATCTTGATCTACATCAAGTGCAAGAGGCCAAGTGATTTTCGCTAGATAAGCTGTCTACGGCTCGTCAAGCCGTTGCTGTAATGGTGTCAATCATGTAAAGTTCGGCCGGATCGACGAAGCAGCCCGATCGCACGGGAGATTTCCCATGGCCGAACCCTCCGCGCTGGGCGCCAAGGTCCGGACGCTGCGACGGCGCAAGGGGCTCACCCAGGCGCAGCTCGCCGAGCGGCTGGGGATCAGCGCCAGCTACCTGAACCTCATCGAGCACAACCGCCGGCCGCTCCCCTCGCCGCTGCTGCTCAAGCTGGCCGAGGTGCTGGAGCTGGAGCTGAAGGAGCTCGCCTCCGGCCAGGAGGCCCGCTCGGTGGCCGACCTGCTGGAGCTGTTCGGCGACCCCATCTTCGACGGCCACGACCTGGTCGCCGCCGAGGTCCGGGAGATGGCGCAGGCCAGCCCCTCGGTGGCGCGGGCGGTGGTCACGCTCTACCACGCCTTCCGCGGCGCCCGGGAGGCGGCCAACACCCTCGCCAGCCGCATCACCGAGGGCGGCGCCGCCGGGCTCGACTCGCGGCTGCCGACCGAGGAGGTCTCCGACCTCATCCAGCGCCACATGAACTGGTTCCCGGAGCTGGAGGAGGGGGCCGAGCGGCTCTGGCGCGACGGCCGCCTGCAGGCCGGCAACCTCTACGAGGACCTGGCCGCCTGGCTCTCGCGCGAGCACGGCGTCGAGGTCCGGATCGAGAAGACCACCGCCATGGCCGGGGCGGTGCGCCGCTTCGACCGGGAGCGCAAGGTGCTCTCGATCTCCGAGGTGCTGCGGCGCGGCAGCCGCAACTTCCAGCTGGCCTACCAGGTGGGGCTGCTGGCGCAGCAGGCGGCGCTCGACCGGCACGCCGCCGACCCGCTGCTCACCGGCCCCGAGTCGCGGGCCCTGTCGCGGGTGGCGCTCGCCAACTACTTCGCCTCGGCGGTGCTCATGCCCTACGCCCCCTTCCTGGAGGCGGCCAGGGCGGAGCGCTACGACGCCGAGCTGCTCGGCCACCGCTTCCGCGCCAGCTACGAGCAGACCTGCCACCGGCTCACCACCCTGCGCCGGCCCGGCGCCGAGGGCGTGCCCTTCCACATGGTGCGCATCGACATCGCCGGCAACATCTCCAAGCACTTCAGCGCCTCGGGGCTGCGCTTCCCGCGCTTCGGCGGCCTCTGCTCGCGCTGGGCGCTGTTCGGCTGCTTCCTCACCCCGGGCATGGTGCGCACCCAGCTCTCCCAGATGCCCGACGGGGAGCGCTACTTCTGGGTGGCGCGCACCGTGCGGCGCGAGGGCGGCGGCTTCCACGCGCCCCGCACCGTCCACGCCCTGGCCCTGGGCTGCGAGGTGGGCTACGCGAAGCGGCTGGTCTACGCCGACGGCGTGGACCTGGCGTCCCGCGAGGCGGTGGTGCCGGTGGGGGTGACCTGCCGCCTCTGCGAGCGCATGGACTGCGAGCAGCGGGCCTTCCCGCCGCTGCAGCACCCCCTTCGAGTGGACGAGGACGTGCGCGGCGTCTCCTTCTACGCGCCGGTGGAGCGGGACGAGGGCGGGTAGCGGCGGGGCCGGCGACCGCGCGCGGACCGGTAGCGCCGCGGCCGGATTCTGGTAGATCCCGCCCATGACCGCACCGCTCGCCCTGGCCCTGGCCCTCTCGCTCGCGGGCGCCGCGCCCGCCGCCGCGCCGGCCAAGGGCCCGGCCGCAGCGCCGGCCCAGGCCAGGGGCCGGACCGGACCGGCGCCGACCGTCCTCACCCTGCAGCGCCCCGCCGGCCGGGAGTGGTTCGGCCTGTACCTCGTCGGCAAGAAGGCCGGCTACACGTGGAGCGAGGTGCGGCGCGAGGTGCGGGCCGGCCGGCCGGTCCTGGTGGCCCGCCAGGAGACCGAGCTCACCGTGGACGTCGGCGGGAAGACGGTGAAGCGCGCCCAGTCGGACGAGAAGGTCTTCGAGGCGGCGCCGCGCGGGCGGCTCCTCTCCTTCCGGAGCCGGCGCAGCGGCGACGGCGGCGAGCGGACGGTGGAGGGGCGCTGCGACGCGAAGGGCTGCACCCTCACCCTCGCCGCCGACGGCGGGACGGAGACGCGCCGCATCCCGGCGCCGGGCGAGGACGCCGAGCAGGCCGACGCCGCGCGCCTCGCCGCCGCCCGCCGCGGCCTGGTGCGCGGGCCCCAGCTCGACCTGGAGCAGCTCCGGGTCCGGCAGGTGGAGGACCGCTTCCGGGAGCGGCGCACCGTCGGCGCCGGCGGCGTCGAGCTCCGGGTGGCGGTGGTCGAGGAGCGCGAGGTGGGGGACCGCACCTCCACCGAGCTGTCGATCGCCCCCGACGGGCGCGTCCTCGAGCTCAAGCTGGGCGGCTCGGTCGTGGCCCGCGCCGAGCCGGAGGCGGTGGCGCGCCGCCTCGACCAGGTGGACCTCTTCAGCCTCACCCGGGTGGCGCTGCCCGGCCCGCTGCCCCGCGACGTGCCGCTCGCCATCGCCTACCGGCTGCGCGGCCTGCCGGCCGGCTTCCGGCTGGACGACGCCCGGCAGCGGACCGAGCCCGCCGGGCCGGGCGAGACGCTGCTCACCGTGACCGCGCGGGCGCCGGCGGCGGCCGACCCGGCCCGCGACGCGCCCCGGACGCCCCGCGGGGCGCGCGCCGGCGACCCGCTGCTCTCCCCGGGCAGCTCCGCCGTCGGCGAGATCGACTCGGACGCGCCCGCCATCCGCCGGCTCGCCGCCGAGGGGGTGGGGGACGCGCGGGGGAGCTACGCCGCGGCGCTGCGCCTGAACCGGCTGGTCTTCGAGCGGCTGCGGAAGACCTTCGGCGCCAGCCGCGACAAGGCCAGCGAGGTGCTCGCCGCCGGCGAGGGGGACTGCACCGAGCACAGCCTGCTCCTCACCGCCCTGGCGCGCGCCGCCGGCATCCCGGCGCGGCCGGTCTACGGCCTCGTCTACACCCGCTACGGGGCCGGCGGCGACGGCCTCTACTGGCACGCCTGGGTGGAGGTCCGGAGCGGGGAGGAGTGGATCGCCCTCGACCCCACCTTCGGCGAGCCGGTGGCCGACGCCACCCACGTGGCCCTGGGCCGCGCCTCGCGGGTGGACGCCATGGCGCTGCTCGGCAGCCTGAAGGTGATCTCGGCCGACCCGCGGCCGGTCCGCTGACGGGCCGCCGGCGGGCCGGGCGGCGCCCGGACGGGAGTTGACGGCCCGCCCCGGGCCGTCCTTTCATGCGGGCCCCACCGCCTCCCCGGAGCGCCCATGACCGGTCTCGACCACGTCGCCATCCTCGTCGCCGACCTCGACGCCGCGGTGAAGCTCTTCCGCGACACCTACGGGCTGCCCGAGCCGGAGATCGAGGTCGTACCCACCGAGAAGGTGAGGGTGGCCATCTTCGGCCACGGCGCCGGGCGCATCGAGCTGGTCTCGCCGGCCGGCCCCGACAGCCCCATGCAGAAGGCCCTGGAGAAGCGAGGCGAGGGGCTGCACCACATCTGCATCGAGGTGCCGGACATCGCCCGGGCCATGGCCGGCCTCAAGGCCGGGGGCGCGCCGCTGCTCGACGAGAGGCCCCGGCCCGGGGCCGGCGGCGCCCAGGTCGCCTTCGTCCACCCCAAGGGCAGCCGCGGCGTGCTGGTCGAGCTGCGCCAGGGACCGAAGCAGCCTTGACCCCTGCGGCGGGCCGTGCTTCAAAGGCCCGTCTTTCCACGGCGAAGCGCACGCCGCTTCGCGCCAGAGGACCGCCCATGCCGAGGCTCCGCCCGATCCTCCTCGCCCTCCTCGCGCCGCTCGCCGCGGCCGCGCAGGGCGTGGCCCCGAAGCTCGCCGCCCCCGCCGAGGCCGCCGCGCCGTCGCCCGAGGTCCAGGCGCTGGTGCGGAGGGAGGTCGAGAAGGCCAAGGCGGAGCTGCGCGACGAGGTCCGCGCCGAGATCCAGGGGCAGCAGTCGGCCAAGGAGTTCCTGGAGAGCGGCACCGAGGCCAGCGAGAAGCCCAAGCTCGACTTCCTCCAGCTCCGCGGCTACTTCCGCGTCCGCGGCGACCTCTTCGACGACCTGGCCCTGAAGCGCAGCCAGGATCCGGCCGGCTACACCCTCTTCCCGCCGCCCCTCGGCTCGCCCGACAAGTCCACCCAGACCAGCGCCAACACCCGGCTGCGGCTCGAGCCGGTGATGAACGTCTCGGAGCAGGTGCGGGTGCTGGCGCAGCTCGACCTGCTCGACGGCATCGTGCTCGGCTCCAGCTCCGCCGGCTCGGCCGCCTACGAGTCGATCGGCCAGACCGTCCCCGAGCCGGGCAAGAACGGGCTCGACCGCGGCTCGATCCGGGTGAAGCGGGCCTGGGGCGAGGTGCAGACGCCGGTCGGGCTGCTCTCCTTCGGGCGGATGCCGGACCAGTTCGGCCTGGGCATCTCCTCCAACGCCGGCGGCGGGCTGGACGACGACCTCGGCGACAACGTCGACCGCTTCCAGCTGGCCGTGCCGATCCGCCAGACCTTCCTCGGGCCGCTGGTGGTGGTCCCGTACTACGACATCAACTCCTCCGGGATCATCTCCCAGAACCTGGGCGGGGTGGGCCAGCCCTTCTCGCTCGACAAGGCCGACGAGCGCACCACCGTCGGCTTCAAGCTGGCGCGGATCGACACCGACGACGAGCTGAAGCGCAAGCTGGACGCCGGCCAGGTGGTCTGGAACGCGGCGGCGCGGTACGGCTACCACTCCCAGTCCTGGGCCTTCAGCAACCTCACCGGGACGCCGGGCGTCGCCAGCTACAACCCGCCCAAGGTGGACCAGGTGAGGATCGGGCTCGCCTACCACTCGGTGGACCTGTGGGGGCGCCTCCAGGGCAAGCGCTGGCGCGTCGAGGCCGAGGCGGGGATGCGCATCGGCTCGCAGCAGGACGCGCGGCTCCAGGCCTCCGACCCGCCGCTGGGGCCGGTGCAGATCCTCCAGTTCGGCGGCGTGCTCCGGGGCGACCTCCAGCCCGCCGCCAAGCTGACCCTGGGGCTGGAGTCGGGCTTCGCCAGCGGCGACCGGGCCCCGGGCTTCGGCGACCAGCCCGACCGCGGCGTCCCGGTGGCCGGCTCCATCGACGGGCTGCAGGCCTACGGCACGCTCACGGGCGGCCAGTACACCTACAGCGACACCAGCATCAAGAACTTCCGCTTCAACCCCGCCTACCGCGTGGACCTGATCCTCTGGCGGGAGCTGATCGGCGGCCTGACCGACGCCTGGTACGTGAAGCCCAACTTCCGCTACGACTTCCTGGAGGGGCTGTCGCTGCGCTTCGCGATCGTCTACTCGCAGGCGGTCTACGGCAGCTCGACGCCGTCCACCGACCACCGCCCGCTGGGGATCGAGGCCGACACCGGCCTCCACTACGCCTCGGACGACGGCTTCCACGTCTGGCTGGACTGGGGCGTGCTGCAGCCGCTCGACGGCCTGGGCTACGGCCCGAACCGCGTGCCGGGCGACCCGGCGCTGGTGCGCGCCCACGCCATCCGCACCGGCCTGGCGATCAAGTTCTAGCGGGGGAAGCCGGCTTCAGGGCGCGACGACGGTCCGCACGTCGAAGCGCGGCTGCAGCTGGATGGCCTTCTTCACCGAGCACTGGTCGGCGACCCGCACCAGCGCCTCCCGGTACTTCTCCGGGAAGCCGGCCGGCACCTCGATGTCCAGCTCCACCCCCGACAGCGTCCCGTCCTCGGCGTGGTGGGTCCGCTCCAGGATGCGGATGCCCTCGGTGGGCAGCCCGCGCTTGGCGCAGAAGCCCTGCACGAAGATGCCGGCGCAGGTGCCGATGGAGGCGAGGAAGAGCTGGAACGGGGAGGCGGCGGTGTCCTCGCCGCCGTTGTCCAGCGGCTGGTCGGTCCGCACCAGGTGCTTGCCCACCTGCGCGTCCACCCGGCGCCCGCCGGGCAGGGTGACCACGATCTCGCTCGCGCCCGCCATGATCCGCTCCTCGTGAAGGACCGGGGCGCGACGCGCCCCTCGCCCGGTGAGAGCCGGGGGGGTCGCCCCCCGGTTCGCGCCGTCCCCCCAGGGTAGAGGGCGCCGGGACGCCGTGGTAGCTTCCGGACCCGCATGAAGGCCCAGCGCGAGAAGGCGAAGCCGGTCAGCCGGGCGGCGCTCGCCAAGGAGGCCGACCGGCGCCTGGTGGCGCTGTCGGTGTCGATCCAGGACGACGCCGCCCTCTTCGACGAGGACATCCGCGGCAGCCGCGCCCACGTGGCCATGCTGGCGGCCCAGGGCATCGTCCCCCGCGCCGCGGCGAGGCGCATCGACGCCGGGCTGCGCCGGGTGCGGGCCGAGTTCGCCGCCGGGAAGATCCGCTTCGACGAGAAGCTCGAGGACGTCCACACCCACGTCGAGCGGCGGCTCGGGGAGCTGGTCGGCGCCGACGCCGGCTACCTGCACGCCGGCCGCAGCCGCAACGACCAGGTGGCCCTCGACGAGCGGCTCTTCATCGTCGGCGCCTGCGACCGCTGCGACGCGTCGCTGGCCGGGCTGCAGCGGGCGCTGGTGGCCCAGGCCCGCCGCCACGAGCGGACGCTGCTGCCCGGCTACACCCACCTGCAGCGGGCCCAGCCGGTGACGCTGGCCCACCACCTGCTCGCCTTCGTGGAGATGCTGTGGCGCGACCGGCAGCGCTTCCTCGAGGTGCGCCGCCGGGCCGCGGTGTCGCCGCTGGGGGCCGGGGCGCTGGCCGGCACCACCCTGCCCATCGACCGCTGGCGCACCGCCCGGGCGCTGGGCTTCGCCGAGGTGACCCGCAACTCCCTCGACGCGGTGAGCGACCGGGACGGCGCCATCGAGCTCTCCTTCGCGGTGGCCCTCTCGGCGATGCACCTCTCGCGGCTCGGCGAGGAGGTGGTGCTCTGGAGCACCCGGGAGTTCGGCTTCCTCACGCTCGACGACGCCTTCGCCACCGGCTCGTCGCTGATGCCGCAGAAGAAGAACCCGGACGCCGGCGAGCTGGCCCGCGGCCGGGCCAGCCGCGCCCTGGGCGACCTAGTGACGCTGCTGTCGCTGCCGAAGAACCTGCCGCTCAGCTACAACCGCGACCTCCAGGAGGACAAGCGGCCGCTCCTCGAGGGGCCGAAGGCGCTCTGCCTCACCCTGGACGCGCTGGCCGGGCTGGTGGAGACCGCCCGCTTCCAGGTGGAGCGGATGCGGGAGGCGCTGGGCGGCGGCGAGACCCTGGCCACCGACGCCGCCGAGTACCTGGTGGAGAAGGGGGTGCGCTTCCGCGAGGCCCACGAGGCGGTGGGCGCGGCGGCGGCCTTCGCGACCCGCACCGGCCGGCCCCTCTCCTCGCTCACGCCGGAGGAGTGGCGCCGCTTCCACCCGGCCTTCGGCAAGGACGTGGTCCGCTGCTTCGACCCGGTCCGCAGCCTCTCGCGCCGCGAGCTGCCCGGCGGCCCCGGGCCGCGCCGGGTGCGGCGCGAGCTGGAGCGCTGGGAGGCGGCGCTGGGGATCCGGAGGAAGCGATGACGCGGGAAGCGCCCCTCACCCCGGCCCTCTCCCCGGCCGGGACCGGGGAGAGGGGGACGACACCCCAGGTCCTCCCGGTCCTCCTCCTGCTCCTCCTCGCCGCCTGCGGCGTGAAGGCCAGCCCCCGGCCTCCGGAGCCGCGCGCCACCGTTCCCACGCCCCGGGCCGCTCCCGCCGCGCCCGCGCCCGCCGAGCGGGGGCCGGTCACGCCGGCGGCGAGGGCGCCGTGAACCACTTCCAGCGCCGGGACGGCGAGCTCTTCGCCGAGGAGGTCCCGCTGGCGGCGCTGGCCGGGGCCCACGGGACGCCCCTCTACGTCTACTCCACCGCCACCCTCACCCGGCACTGGAAGGTGCTGGAGGGGAGCCTGCGCGGGCTGCGCCACCTCACCTGCTACGCGGTGAAGGCCAACTCCAGCCTGGCGGTGCTCTCGCTCCTCGCCCGGCTCGGCGCCGGCTTCGACATCGTCTCCGGCGGCGAGCTGTACCGGGTGCGCAAGGCCGGCGGCGACCCGCGCAAGGTGGTCTTCAGCGGCGTGGGCAAGCGCGACGACGAGATCGCCTTCGCGCTGGAGGCCGGCGTCCGGGTGCTGGACGTGGAGAGCGCCGAGGAGCTGGCCCGGGTCTCGATCGTGGCCCGCCGGCTCGGGAAGCGCGCCCCGGTGGCGCTGCGGGTGAACCCCGACGTGGACGCCCGCACCCACCCCTACATCTCCACCGGCCTCAAGGGGAACAAGTTCGGGGTGCCGGTGGAGGAGGCGCTGCGGCTCTACGCCCTGGCGGCGAAGGACCGGGCGCTGCGGATCCGGGGCGTGGCCATGCACATCGGCTCGCAGGTCACGGCGCTCGCCCCCTTCCTCGACGCCATCGCCCGGATGCGCGGGCTGGTGGACGAGCTGCGGCGGCAGGGCGTCGCCGTCGGCCACCTCGACATCGGCGGCGGGCTCGGCATCCCCTACCAGGAGTCGGAGGAGCCGCCCCACCCCGAGGCCTACGGCGCCGCGGTGAAGCAGGCGCTGCGCGGCTTCGGCGGCGAGGTGCTGCTCGAGCCGGGCCGGCTGCTCGTCGGCAACGCCGGGGTGCTCGTCACCCGGGTGCTCTACCGGAAGCGGAACGGCCGGAAGCGCTTCGTGGTGGTGGACGCCGGCATGAACGACCTGGTCCGGCCCGCCATGTACGGCGCCTTCCACGCCATCGAGCCGGTCGGCCCCCCGGCGGCGGCGGAGATCACCTGCGACGTGGTCGGCCCCATCTGCGAGTCGGGCGACTTCCTGGCCCGGGGGCGGCGCCTGCCGGAGCCGGAGCCCGGCGACCTGCTCTGCGTCCGGTCGGCCGGCGCCTACGGCTTCGCCATGTCGAGCCAGTACAACGCCCGGCCGCGCGCCGCCGAGGTGCTGGTGGACCGGGACCGGGTGCTGCTGGCCCGCCGCCGGGAGGCCTACCCGGACCTGGTGCGGGGCGAGAGCCCCCGCCCCCGCCCCCGGCGCTTCGGTCCCCGGCGCGGGTTGCGGTAAGCTGGAACGCTCCACGGACGCGCGGAAGGCGCGGGAGGAACGCATGCGGCTCCAGGGCTCGATGGTGGCCATCGTCACCCCGATGAAGGACGGGAAGGTCGATCTCAAGGCCCTGCGCGAGCTCACCGAGTGGCAGGTCTCCGAGGGCACCGACGGCATCGTCCCCTGCGGCACCACCGGCGAGGGCGTCACCCTCACCCCGGCCGAGCGCGCCGAGGTCATCCGCGCGGTGGTGGAGCAGGTGCGCGGGCGCGCCGCGGTGATCGCCGGCGCCGGCTCCAACGCCACCCACGAGTGCATCGAGGCGGTGGGGCTGGCGAAGTCGCTCAAGGCCGACGCCGCGCTGGTGGTCTCGCCCTACTACAACAAGCCGACGCAGGAGGGGCTCTTCCGCCACTACCTGGCCATCTGGGAGGCGAACCGCTTCCCGGTGGTGCTCTACAACGTGCCCTCGCGCACCTCCGGCGACGTGCTGCCGGAGACCGTGGCCCGGCTGGCCAAGGCCGGCGCCATCGCCGGCATCAAGGAGGCCACCGCCAACATGGACCGGCAGGTCCAGCTGGTGGAGCGGGTGGGCAAGGACGCCATCGCCTACCTCTCCGGCGACGACTTCACGGTGCTGCCCTACATGGCCTGCGGCGGCCACGGCGTCATCTCGGTGGTGGCCAACGTGGCCCCCCGGGCAATGAAGGAGCTGGTGGTGCTCTGCCAGCGGGGCGAGTGGAGCCGGGCCCTCGACAAGCAGGTGGCCATGGCCGAGCTGAACCGCGCCATGTTCTACGAGACCAACCCCGGGCCGGTGAAGGCGGCGGTGGCCCTGCTCGGCAAGTCCGGCGGCGAGCTGCGGCTGCCGCTGGCGCCGGTCTCCGACCAGAACCTCGCCCGGGTCCGCGAGGCCATGGTGCGCTTCGGCCTCCTCAAGCTGGCCTGACCGGAGCCGCCATGATCCAGGTCGTCGTCACCGGCGCCGCCGGCCGCATGGGCGGCCAGATCGTCCGGATGGTGCGGGCCACCCCGGGCCTCTCCCTGGCCGCCGCCCTGGAGCGGCCCGGCTTCCCGGCCGGCCAGGACGCCGGCGTCGCCGCCGGGCTCGGTCCCATCGGCGTGGACATCGGCACCGACCTGGCCGCGGCCCTGGCCCGGAAGCCGGCGGTGCTGGTGGACTTCACCCACTTCGAGGCCTCGGCGGCCGCCGCCGAGGCCTGCGCCCGGGCCGGCGTGGCGGTGGTCATCGGCTCGACCGGCTTCACGCCGGAGGCCCGCGCCCGGGTGGCGGAGGCCGCCCGCGCCGTCCCGGTGGTGCTCTCGCCCAACATGAGCGTGGGCGTGAACGTGATGTTCGAGCTGGTGCGGCGCGCCGCGGCGGTGCTC
>JAJZTO010000414.1 GCA_021848865.1 Myxococcales bacterium | reverse complement strand
GCGCTGACCGAGGCCTACGTCGGCATGGGCCGCTTCATGGAGGCGATGGTCGTCTGCAAGAAGGGCGCGAAGGCGCACCCCGAGGACCCGTCGGCGCGCGTGCTGCTCGCCAGCGTCTACGCCGCCCAGGGCAAGGACCGCAAGGCGCTCGACGAGCTCGGCGAGGCCCTCCAGGCCCACCCCCGGGACGCCGCCGCCAACCGGATGGCGGGGCTGCTCCAGCTCAAGCTGGGGGAGAAGGACGCGGGGGTCGCGGCGCTGCAGAAGGCGGCGCAGGCCGACCCCGGCGATCCCGAGACGCTGGAGGAGGTGCTCTCCTGGAGCAACCCTCTGCCGCAGCGAAAGCCCGCTCCGCCCGCGCCGCCGGTGCTGGAGCGGGCGGCGCCGCCTCCGCCCCCGGGCCCGGCCCAGGCGGCGCACGCCGCCCCGCCCCCGGTCCCCGCGCCGGGCGCCGCCCCGCGGGCGGCCCCGCGGCCCCGGACCGTCCGCAACGAGGCCTACGCCGAGCAGCTCGCCGAGAAGTTCCAGACCGAGGAGTGGCAGCTGCGCCACCGCCCCCCGCCGCGCCGCGGCTCGCGGCGCGCCCTGGTCGGCTCGGCGGTGCTCTTCGTGGTCCTGGTCGGGGCCCTGGGCGGCTGGTGGCTCTGGTCCGCCGCGCAGAAGCGCCGCGCCGTGGAGATCGACCGGCTGCTGAAGCAGACCCGGGAGCTGCTGGAGAAGGACTCGTACGCCTCCTACAAGGAGGCCGGCCGGCTCTGCGAGCAGATCCTGGAGCGGGACCCCGACTCGCTCGGCGGCCGCTCCTACCTGGCCTACGTGGACGCCATCCGCTGGGGCGAGCACGGCGACCCGGAGGGCTACCGCGAGGAGGCGAAGAAGCAGGTGGCGCTGGCGCGGAAGCTGGGCCAGACCCACTCGCACCTCATCGCCGCCGAGGCCTACCTCCGCTACTACGGCGGCGACCCGAAGGGCGCCGCCGAGGCGCTGCAGAAGTTCCTCTCCGGCGACGAGGGGGGGACGAGCGCGCTGCTGCACGGGACGCTGGGCATCATCCAGATGCAGGCCGGCGACCTGGACGGCGCCCGCGACTCGCTGGTGCTGGCGCAGAAGTACGCGCCCGGCGACGTGCGCGTGGTGCAGCACCTCGCCGAGCTCTACCGGCGGCGGGGCGCCGGCTTCGAGCTGCAGGCCTGGACGCTCTACGAGGTGGTGCTGCAGCGCCTCTCCAAGGACCACGTCCCCTCGATGCTGGGCCAGGCCTACCTGCTGGTGGAGCGCGACCAGCCGGAGCGGGCGCAGAAGCTCGCCGAGGCGGTGCTGGCCATGGGGGACAGGGCCTCGCCCCGCCAGGTGGCGATGGCCCACGCCCTCCGCGGCTTCGCCCTCTTCGCGCTGGGCAAGGGGCCGGAGGGGGCCTCCGCCGAGCAGCAGGCGCTGACGCTCGACCCCTCGAACCCCGACATCCACGAGATCATCGGCAAGCGCAAGCTGAAGGAGGGCGACTTCCGGGGCGCGGCCGCCGCCTTCGAGAAGGCGGCCCAGCTCGACCCGGCGCGGGTGGCCTTCGTGAAGGAGCTGGGCGACGCCTACCGGGCCGCGGGCGACGCCGACAAGGCCATGGCCCAGTACCAGCGCGCCGTGGACATGTCCCCGAAGGCGGTGGACGCGCGCATCGCCCGCGCCCGCGTCTGGCGGGAGCGCAAGGACTGGCCCAAGGCCCTGGAGGAGCTGGACCTGGCCGCGAAGGCGCTGGGCGCCGGCGGCACCGGGACCGGGCTCTCCCAGGTGGCGGTGGAGCAGGCCGAGGTCCAGGAGGCCAGCGGCGCCAGGTTCGACGTGGTCCGCGACCTCTACGTCAAGGCGCTGAAGGCCGACGGGGCGAGCTGCCCGGCCCTCTTCTGGCTGGGGCGCCAGGCCTACGAGGAGAAGAAGCCGGACAACGCCCGGCCGCTGCTCGGCGACTACCTGCGCATCTGCCCGCGCGGCCCGCGGGCCGCCGAGGCCCAGCGCCTCGCGGCGGCGCTGAAGTAGCGGCCCGCGCCGGCCGGGCGCCTGGCGACGCGGGCGCCGCGGCGAGGGTCACGCGGAGCGCGCTCCCCGGGGGGAGGGCCTCAGCGCGCCGCCGTCGCCGCCTTCCGGTCCGGCAGCCGGTCCACGTAGTGCACCAGCGCCCAGAGGTCCTCCTCCGGGAGGGCGCCCTTCCAGGTGGGCATCGAGGTGCCGCCGACGCCGGCGGCGATCACCCGGTAGAGGTCGGCGAGCCGCGAGCCGGGCCGCACCGAGCGCAGGGTGTCGCGCGCCAGGTCGGGCGCCCGGATCGGACCGCCGAAGTCGGAGGCGGTGGCGACCGGCTCCCCGGGCCGGGGCCGGGGCTGGGGCACGGGCCGCCCCAGCTCGGCGGCGAAGGCCGCGATCCCGGCGGCCGGGACTTCGGCGGGGTGGCAGGACTGGCAGCGGGCCACCACGTGGTAGATGCGGGCCCCGCGCGCCGCCGCCGCGGCCTCGCGCCCGGCCCAGGGATCGGGACCGGGCACGATCGGCTCGCCCGTCGGCTCCTCGCGCCAGCGCGGCGAGAGCGTCATGAGGTAGGGGACGACGGCATCGAGGTCGGCGGGGGACAGCTTCCAGGGCAGCATGCCGGTGCCGGCCAGCCCGTCGCGGACGACGCGGCGCAGGTCCTCCTCCGTCGGGAGCGACCCGGCGGGCACGCTCCCGAACTTGAAGACGCCCCTGGTGAAGTCGCGGGGCCGCGGCGTGAGGTGGAAGCCGGTGGGCCCCTGCCCGTCGCCGTCGCCGTGGCAGGTCTTGCAGGCGCGCTGGAAGACGGCGCGCCCGCGGTCCAGGAGCTCCGGGGCCACGCGGCGCCCGCCCAGCACCAGCGGCGCGCGGCCCGGCGGGGGATCGGAGCAG
>JAJZTO010000413.1 GCA_021848865.1 Myxococcales bacterium | reverse complement strand
GAGGCGCGACTGGGGCTACGCCAGGGACTACGTCGAGGCGATGTGGCTCATGCTCCAGCAGCCGAAGGGGGACGACTACGTCGTCGCCACCGGCGAGGCCCACACCGTGCGGGAGCTGTGCGAGGCCGCCTTCGCCCACGCCGGGCTCGACTACCGCGAGCACGTGGAGATCGACCCGCGCTACTTCCGCCCCACCGAGGTGGACTTCCTGCTCGGCGACGCCTCCAAGGCGCGGGAGAAGCTCGGCTGGAAGCCGCGCACCACCTTCGCGGAGCTGGTGCGCATCATGATGGACGCCGACCTGGAGCTGGCCGAGCGCGAGAAGCGCGCCGGCGCCGGGCCGGCGGTGAGCCGGCACGGCGGGGCCTAGGCTCCCGCCGCCGGGGTGGTCCGCCCCCGGCCGCGCTCCTAGCGCATCGCCTCGAGGAGCTGCCGGTCCTCGGCGCCCAGGGGCCGGCCGGCCACCCGCCGGTAGAGCGCCCGGTAGCCGCGCGCCATCCGGTCCCAGCTAAAGGCCGCCGCCCGCTCCCGGCCGCGCGCCGCCAGCCGGGCCCGCAGCGCCTCGTCGGTCCAGAGGCGCTCCAGCGCCGCCGCCATCGCCGGGACGTCCTCCGGGCCGAAGAGCAGGGCGGCCTCCCCGGCGATGTCCGGCATGCAGGTGGCGTTCGAGCAGGCCACCGGCAGCCCGGCCTGGAAGGCCTCGACCACCGGCATCCCGAAGCCCTCGAACCGGCTGGGGAAGACCAGGATCCGCGCCAGCCGGTAGAGCGCCTTCAGCTCGGCCGGCGACAGGTAGCCCACCGCGCGCACCTGGTCCCCGAGGCGCAGCCGCCGGATCTCCCGCTCGATCTCGGGGAAGAAGTCGCTCTGCCGCCCCGAGAAGACCAGCGGCACCGGCAGGCCCCGGTCGCGCAGCGCGGCGGCGGCCCGCAGCAGGCCGAGGTGGTTCTTGTGGCGGAAGGTCTGCGCCGGGAACAGGGCGAAGGCCGCCGGCAGCGCCAGGCGCGACCGCGTCGCCGCCAGCTCCTCCGGCGACGGATCGGGGAGCTCCGCCAGGATCGAGGCCAGGCCGATGACGAAGACCTTCTCCGGCGCCAGCCCGAAGGAGCGGACCAGGTCGTCCTTTCCCCAGCGCGCCAGCGCCACCACCGCCGCCGCCTGGCGGCACAGCGGGCCGTAGAGGCCGCGGCGCCAGGCGAGCTCGCCCTCGGTGAACAGCTCCGGCAGGTGGAGGTGCTGGAGGTCCTGCGGCGCGTAGATGCTGGGGAGCGCCGTCCGGTAGCCGAGCTGGGTGGCGAAGTGGAGCAGGTCGGCGCCGGCCGCCTCGGCGGTGCCGTCCGACCCCGGGAGCGGGGCCTCGCGCACCGGCGGCCGGCCGCGCAGCCGGCGGAAGAGGCGGACGCGCCGCCGGTCGAGGTCGCGCAGCGCCTGGCGCCAGCGCGGCCGCCGCCGCCGCGGCGGCGGATCGGGCCGGGGGAGCAGGCGGCAGGGGCCCGAGAGGTGCGGCCCGAGCCAGCGCTCCGCCGAGGCGTAGGAGAGGAACAGGTACTCCTCCTCCCCGTCCCCGCCCAGGCGCGACAGCCCGGCGGCGAGCCCCATGATCTCCTGCTGGACGCCGCCGTGCATCCCGTCCTCGAGGCGGGCGTCGATGCAGACCCGCGGCGGGCGGCCCGCCGGGGGGCGGCGGGCGGTGTCGGGAGGTTCGCTCATCGTCCGGGCCGGCCCGCGAGCATAGCACGCGCTGGCGCGCCCCCGCCGGCCGCGGTATGGGCTCCCCGTGCCCTCCGCGCCGCTCCTCGACGCCCTGCGCCTGCTCACCGACTTCGACGCCCGCGGCCCGCTCCCGCCCTGCGACCTGGAGGAGCTGGCCGGGGTGCTCGACGCCCACGGCCTGGCCCCGCTCGCCTCCTGGCGGCTGGAGTCGGGCCGCGTCGGGGCGGGCGTGCCCATGGCCTTCCGCGAGCGGCTGCTCCCCCTCTACCAGGGCGTGGTGAACGACAACGTCTTCCGGATGATGACGCTGAAGGGCGTGCTGCGCGGCGTCGAGGTCCCGGTGGTGGTGCTCGACGGCGCGGCCTACGTGGACTGGCTCTACCCGCACCTCGCCTGGCGGCCGGTGGGGGAGCTGCGGCTGCTGGTGCGGGGCGCGGACGGCGCCGGCTTCGCCGCCGGGGCGAAGGCGGCCGGCTTCGAGCCGGTGGCGCAGGGGGCGGGCGGGCACACCGCCACCTTCTCCGACGGCCGCGTCGAGCTGCGGCTCCAGGAGGGGCTGGTGGCCGGGCGCGGCGAGGACCACGGCCTCCTCTCGCGCAGCGAGCCCTACCGGGTGGCCGGCCCGTCCGCGGCGCGCCCCTCGGCCGGGGACGCGCTGCTCCTCTCGGTGGCCGACGCCGCCGCGATGGGGCTGCAGGCGCCGCTCCTCGCCTTCCTCGACCTGCGCGAGCTGGCGCTGCGGCTCGGGCCGGACGACGCGGCGCCGGTGCGGGAGCGCGCCGCGGCCGCGGGCCTCTCGCGGGCGCTGCACGGGGCCATGGCGCTCACCGCCTGGTTCTTCCCGGCGGCGGCGGAGCGGGCCCTCGCCCTCTCGCCGCCGCTGCCGGCGCTGGAGCGCAAGGCGGTGGAGGCGGTGGTGGAGGCGGCGCGCGATCCCGCGCGCCTGCGCCGCGTCCGTGGGACGGAGGAGGCGGCCCGCCTGCTGCTGTCTCCGGTGTAGGATCCCGGCCTGCCGCGCGGCCCGGGGGGATCGGGCGGGCGCCGGCGCGAACGGAGCGCCGCGCACATGAAGATCGCCGTCGTCGGGACCGGGTACGTGGGGCTGGTCACGGGCACCTGCTTCGCCGAGTCGGGCAACCGCGTCACCTGCGTGGATGTGGACGCCGCGAAGATCGCGGTGCTGCGCGGCGGGGGCGTGCC